>NZ_JBEXNW010000026.1:0-130678 GCF_040611295.1 Streptomyces sp. NPDC002935 | reverse complement strand
GCTCAAGGGCGACAGCTACCGCATGCGCGGCCGCGACCTCGGACGGGTTCCCGCCGCCAACACCGGGGCCCGCGTACCGGATCCTGCCCGGATCCAGGCGCCGTGCCGCCCGGCCCGGACCCACGCCGTCCTGTCCAGCCGTGCCGATCTGGGCGTCCGAAATCCGCGAGACCCGTCCCCCCGCCCCGCCTAGTCTCAGGAGCATGATGAACACCTCCGGCACCGCGCCCCAACGCCGTGCGCAGCTGCTCGCCGCCGGTGCGGCGACCGTCACCGTCGGGCTGTGGGCCTCCGCCTTCGTCTCGATCCGCAGCGCGGGCGCCGCGTACTCGCCCGGCGCGCTGGCGCTCGGCCGACTGCTCGCGGGAGCTCTCGTGCTCGGTGCCGTCTGCCTCGTGCGCGGCGAGGGGCTGCCGCCGCGCGGCGCCTGGCGCGGGATCGCGATATCCGGCGTGCTGTGGTTCGGCTTCTACATGGTGGCCCTCAACTGGGGCGAGCAGCAGGTGGACGCCGGTACGGCGGCGCTGGTGGTGAACATCGGCCCGATCCTGATCGCCCTGCTCGGCTCCCGGCTGCTGGGGGACGCGATGCCGCCGCGGCTGCTGGCCGGCATGGCGGTGTCGTTCGCGGGCGCGGTCGCGGTGGGGCTGTCGATGTCCGGTGGCGGCGGTTCCTCGGTCCTCGGTGTCGTGCTGTGTCTGCTCGCCGCCGTCGCGTACGCCGGCGGGGTCGTCGCGCAGAAGCCCGCGCTCGGACGCGCGAGTGTGCTGCAGGTGACGACCTTCGGCTGTCTGGTCGGGGCCGTGGTGTGTCTGCCGTTCGCGGGGCAGCTCGTCCACGACGCGGCCGACGCCCCCGTGTCGGCGACGCTCAACATGGTGTACCTGGGCGTCTTCCCGACCGCGCTGGCGTTCACTACCTGGGCGTACGCCCTCGCCCGGACGAGCGCGAGCCGGATGGGCGCGACGACGTACGCGGTGCCCGCCCTCGTGGTGCTGATGTCCTGGCTCTTCCTCGACGAGGTCCCGGGCCTGCTGACGCTGGCGGGCGGGGTGCTGTGCCTGGCGGGTGTGGCCGTGTCGCGCTCCCGGACGCGTCCGGGTGTGGCGACGGCATCCGAGGCAGCCGCCCCGGATGCCGTCGCCGCGCAGACTGCGACACCGGCACCGGCACCGGCACCGGCATCGACTGCGGCTCCTGCCGGGGCCGGGGCTCCGGTTTCCACGGCGGCTCCGCAACCGGAGGCGCGGGCCGAACAGGCCTGACACCGGGCCGCCTCGACGCCTGCCGCGCCTCTCCAGGGCGGCCCGGCGATGCCTAGAACACCACCAGCGCCCGGCCCCCCTTGCCCGCGATCATGTTGTCGAAGGCCGCCGGGATGCCGTCCAGGGCGATGCGGTCGGTGACCAGGCTGCCGAGGTCGAGGCGGCCCGCGCGGATGTGTTCCGCGAGCACCGGGAGATCGCGTGCCGGGTCGGAGTTGCCGTACACGCAGCCCGCGAGGGTCCTGCCCCAGTGGAAGATCTCGAGGGCGTTGAAGGTGACCTGCTGGTCCTTGCCGCCGATGCCGACGACCGTGGTGCGTCCGCCGCGCCGGGTCGACTCCCAGGCGGTACGGATGGTGACGGCGCGGCCGACGCATTCGACGGCGACGTCGACGCCCTGCTTGCCGGTGAGGGCACGGATGTCGCGGGCGGTGGTGTCGGAGGCGACGACGTAGTCGGTGGCCCCGGCCTCGCGGGCCAGTGCCTCCTTCTCGGGCGAGACGTCGACCGCGACGATCTTCGAGGCGCCCGCGATCCGGGCGGCCTGGAGGGCGGCGAGCCCGACCCCGCCGGCCCCGAACACGGCGACGGTCTCGCCGGGGCGGACCTTCGCGGAGTTGTGGACCGCGCCGTATCCGGTGAGGACCGCGCAGCCGAGCAGGGCGGCGTCGGTGAGCGGGATGCCGTCAGGCGCGGGCAGGAGGCAGGACACCGGCACCACCGTCTCCTCCGCGAACGCGGCGACGTTCAGGCCGGGGTACAGGTCGCTCCCGTCGGAGACGCGACGGGCGTACACGTTCCCGGCGCCGGTCAGGGCGTCGGCGCAGAGCCACACCTCACCCAGCGAACAGGCGTGACAACTCCCGCAGGAGGGAGCCCAGTTGAGGACCACACGGGCGCCGGGCGCGACCTGGGTGACGCCCTCGCCGACCGCGACGACGGTCCCGGCGCCCTCGTGGCCGAGGACGGCGGGCACCGGCACCCGCATGGTGCCGTTGGACAGGGACAGGTCGGAGTGGCAGACCCCGGCGGCGGCCAGCCTGACTCGGACCTGGCCCGGTCCCGGGTCGGGGAGTTCGATCTCGGCGATCTCCAGCGGGGCACCCACGGCGGGAAGGACAGCGGCGCGAACCACGTGAACGCTCCTAGAACTGGAGGGACTTGGTCTGGAGGTACTCGGACAGGCCGTGGGCGCCGAGTTCGCGCCCCACGCCCGACTGCTTGTACCCCCCGAAGGGGGCCAGGGGATTGAAGCGTCCCCCGTTGATGTCGACCTGGCCGGTGTCGAGCCGCCGCGCGAAGGCGACCGCCTCGGACTCCTCGCCCGCCCACACCGCGCCCGCGAGCCCGTACACGGTGCCGTTGGCGATCCGCAGGGCGTCCTCCTCGTCCTCGTAGCGCAGGATCGTCAGGACCGGGCCGAAGATCTCCTCCTGCGCGATCGTCATCCGCGGGGTCACGTCGGCGAAGACGGTGGGACTGACGAAGTAGCCCTGCTCACGCGGGGATTCGGGGCCGCCCGCGACGAGCCGCGCGCCCTCGGCGACGCCCTTCTCGATGTACCCGCGCACCCGGGTCTGCTGCTTGGCGTTGACGACGGGGCCGATGCGGTCGCCGTACTTGGCCGCGGCGGCCGCGGCCAGCTCGACGGCCTCGTCGTAGCGCGCGGCGGGGACCAGCATGCGGGTCCAGGCGCTGCATGTCTGGCCGGAGTTGGACATCACGTTGGCGACGCCGACGTTCACGGCCTTGGCGAGGTCGGCGCTCGGCAGGATGACGTTGGCGGACTTGCCACCGAGTTCGAGGGCGACGCGCTTGACCGCGGCACCCGCGGTGGCGCCGATCCGCCGGCCGACCGCCGTGGAGCCGGTGAAGGAGACCAGGTCGACGTCCGGGTGCTCGGCGAGCGCCTGGCCCGCGACCGGACCGAGGCCGGTGACGAGGTTGAAGACACCGGCCGGGACGCCCGCCTCGGCCACGGCCTCCGCGAAGAGCTGGGCGGTGAGCGGAGTGTCCTCGGCGGGCTTCAGCACCACCGTGCAGCCCGCGGCGAGGGCGGGGGCGACCTTGGCGACGATCTGGTGGAGCGGGTAGTTCCAGGGCGTGATCGCGCCCACGACACCCACGGGCTCCTGGTAGACGGTCGAGTTGCCGACCTTTTCCTCGAAGGCGTACGTCGCCGCCAGCTCGGCGTAGGAGCCGGCGACCAGCACCGGGACGCCCGCGTGCACCGCCTGCGAGAACGCGAGCGGCGAGCCGAGCTCGGCGGTGACCGTCTCGGCGATCTCGTCCTTGCGGGCGGCCAGGACGTCCCTCAGGGCGGCCAGGCGGGCGGCTCGTTCGGCGGGCGCGGTCGCGGCCCAGCCGGGGAACGCTGCGCGGGCGGCGCGTACGGCGGCGTCGACGTCCTCGGCCGTGCCCGCCGGGACGTGGCCGATCACCTGCTCGTCGACCGGGTTCACGACCTCGATCGTGTCCCGTCCGGTGGCGGGGCGCCACGCGCCGTCGATGTACATGCCGTCATGTGCCTTCATCGTGTTCCTCCCGGGCGGGGCAGCGTCGTCCGCGCCCTAAACTAGCGATGATAGTTTTGCGGCGCCAGGGGGACCCGCCGCACGGGAGGCTCCGGCCCTGGTCAGCGGCCCGCGGCGGCGTTCGGCAGTCCGGGTGTCGGCAGCCTTGCCCTCCGGGCGGCCGGGGATCCCGGCGGTTCGGCGGCACGGCGATCCGGCAATCCGGCGGCACGGCAACCGGGCGGCATGGCGATCCGGCGGCACGGCGGCGGCATGTCGCCGGTCCGGGGGCGGTTCAGCCACGTACGCCCGGGGCTCACTCCTCCAGGTCCGGGAGCCGCGCCGGTGCCGGACAGATCCGTTCGCCGGTCCGGTCGAAGACGAACAGATGGGCCAGGTCCACGAGGAGCGGGACCTGCATCCCGTGACGGAGTGCGATGTCGGGCGTGGTGCGCACGACGAGGTCTCCGGGCAGCCGGCCCTCGGGCGGTGTCTGCTCGGGGAGTTCGGGCTCCGCGCCCGAAGGATGGTCGAGGACGACCACCGGCCCGGCCCGTCGCGCCCCGGCGCGCTCCCGCAGCCGGCCCAGGACGGTGCCGTCACGGCGCCTGCGCCGGGTCGGACGGGCCGGGCGCGGCGATTCCAGGTCCGGCACGAGGGCGGGCCGCGAGCCCGTGTTGAAGTGGACGAGAACCTCGTGGCCCTGGAACTCCACGTGCTCGACGAGACCGCTGATCGCCACTTCGCCCGGCCGGGCCTCGGACGGTTTGGCGAGCCGTACGGCCTCGGAGCGCAGGCCGACGATCACCTCACGGCCCTGCTGCACCCGGAGCAACTGGTGGTCGAGACAGAGGGGTTCGGGCAGGCGCAGGTACTGCTTGCCGAGGCTGATCGTCATGGCCCCGTCGAGCGGTGCCCGGACGAGCCCGCGCAGCAGGTTGATGCGCGGGGTGCCGATGAAGGCGGCGACGAAGACGTTCGCGGGCAGCCCGTAGACCGTGCGGGGCGTGCCCACTTGCTGGAGGACTCCGCCGCGCAGCACCGCGACCCGGTCGCCGAGCGACATCGCCTCGGCCTGGTCGTGGGTGACGTACACCGTGGTCGCGCCCAATTCCCTGGTGAGCCGGGAGATTTCGGCCCGCAGATGGTTGCGCAGCTTGGCGTCGAGGTTGGACAGCGGCTCGTCCATCAGGAAGGCGGAGGGGTGGCGTGCGATCGCCCGCCCCATCGCGACGCGCTGCCGCTCGCCGCCGGAGAGCTGGTTGGGGAAGCGGTCCAGGAGGTCCTGGATGCCGAGCATGCGGGCGGTGGCGTCCACCCGGGCCCGGGGGTCCTCGCCGGGTGTCTCGATACGCAGCGGGAAGCCGATGTTGTCGCGGCTGGTCATGCTCGGGTAGAGGGCGAAGTTCTGGAACACCATCGCCATGTCCCGCCCGGACGGCTGCAGATCGTTGGCGTACTCCCCGTCCAGCCGCAGTTCGCCCTCGGTGATCTCCTCCAGCCCCGCGATCATCCTCAGCACGGTCGACTTGCCGCAGCCGGACGGGCCGAGCAGCACGAGGAACTCGCCGGGCCGGATGTCCAGCGACAGCCGCTCCACCACGCGGACGCCGCGGGTGTACGACTTGCTGACGTGGTGCAGGGAGATGGCGCGTGTCATGACAGGTGCCCCCGGGGGCGTGCAAGGCGCTGGTGCTCCGCGGTCGATCGTCCCGTGCGGGTCGTACGGGACGTTTGAGTCACGGAAGTTAACGGACCGCGCACGCCCGGGGGAAGACGCGCGGCGTCATCGGACGGGCCGGTTCGGTACGGGCGGAAACGGACGATCGGATACCGGTCGGGCCGGCGCCGGGCACGGGGGGCCGCCGGTACCGCGGTCCGGCGCCCGGCGGCCCGGCTCAGCGGGTGCCGGACCGCCCGCGGGTCGCCGTGAGGTGGGCGAACACGACGACGTTCGCGGCGTATCCGGCCTTCCGGTCGTAGGCACCACCGCAGGTGATCAGACGCAGTTCGGGCCGCCCCCTGCCGCCGTACACCTCCTGGTCGGGGAAGTGCGCCTTCGCGTACGTGCGTACCGCGTCCACCGTATAGACGGCGGTCCGCCCGTCCACGCGCCGGGCCTCGACGAGTCCGCCGGGCCGGATCCGCTCCAGCGGGGCGAAGACGGCGGCTCCCGTCCGGGTGTCGCGATGGCCGACGACCACGGCTGTGCCGCGCTCGCCCGGTGTGGGACCGTCCGTGTACCAGCCGACCAGGTTCGGCTCGTCCCCGGGGGGCGCGGCGAGCCGTCGGTCGCGGTCCAGCCCGAGACCGACGGCCGGCGCCTCGACACCGAGGGAGGGGACGCGCAGCGAGGTGGCCCGGGAGCGCGGCAGCGGGGTGGGCGGGGGTACGGACCGGGCCGGACGGACGGCCCTGGAGCGGTGCGGCCGTGCGCCGTGCGCGTCGCCGCCGGGGCGGTGGGAGTCCGGCCCGTGCCCGGCGCGCGCCGCCCCCGCCGGAGCGGCGGACGCGGCGCCGTCGTCGCGTACGGCGCCGGACGCCACCGTCCCGGCGGGCTCACCGTCCCCCGCCCACCAGACGCCGCCCGCCACCAGCGCGACGGTGACCACCAGGGTCCGCGTCAGGCGGTAGGCGCGCGTCCGGTACCAGGGCCTCGGCCGCCTACGCGGCGCCATCGGGGCGTCGGCGCAGTCGCAGGAACACGACTCCTCCGGCCACGACGAGACCCACGGCCGCCGCACCGGCGACCGGCGAGAAGTTCTGCGGGTGGGCGAGACCGCCGCCGCCCGCGGGGGGTCCTCCGTTGGGACCACCGGGACCGCCGCCCGGGCCGCCTGTGGAACCGCCAGGGCCACCGCCCGGGCGGGTGGGCGTCGCGGTCGGGCTCGAGGTCGGGACGCCGACGGGACAGTCGACCTTGAAGACCTTGCTCTCGCCCGCGCCGTTCGCGCCCACGAACCTCCAGGTCAGCTTGTACTGGCCGTCGGGCAGCGTGAGTTCCGGTGTCCGGCCGTGCCCGGACGGCAGGTCCAGGCTGCCCCTGAGGTTGGCGCCGCCCGCGACCAGCGGCTGGGTCACGATGAACCAGGTGACCTGCTGCCCCGGGTCGAAGTTGAAGCCGTCGAGGTAGAAGTGACAGACCGTCGGATCATCTCGCGGGTCGTCGACCCCCGTACCCGAGTCGTGGATCTTGACGTCGCGGTTGTCGCCGGGGGCGGCGGCGGCCGGGGCCCCCAGGAGGGCGGTGCCCGCGACGGCGAGAGTCACGAGGGCGCCGGCGCCGCGACGTGGACCGGAGCGGCGCGAGAGGGACGAGGTGGACATGCGGATTCCTCCGAGTCAGATGATTTTCATACAAATCTCACTTCATCTGACTACCTTTCACATACGCCCTCGAAAAGATCGCAACTGCGCCCAGTACCCCGTCAGGTATCGCTCTTCCGGCTCAAGGACACCCGGGACCGCGGCGACCTGGTGTCACGGGCAGGGGGCCAGATCCACGGGCACCCCGTTGAGTACCGCCGTTCCGGAGAGCGGGTCGAGCAGCGTGCCGTCGAGCAGTTGGTTGACGTTGACGCCGGGGTCCAGGGCGGCGTGGCTCAGCCGGGTGCCGGGACGGTCGTGCCCCCAGCCGTGCGGAAGGCTCACCACGCCGCGCCGTACGGTGTCGGTGACCTCCGCCGGGGCGACGACTTCTCCCCCGGCGCCCTTGACGCGTACGGGCGCCCCGTCGGCGAGCCCGAGCCGGGCCGCGTCGTCGGGGTGGATGTGCAGGGTGCAGCGGTTGGAACCGCCGGTGAGTGCGGGGACGTTGTGCATCCAGCTGTTGTTGGAGCGCAGATGACGGCGTCCGACGAGGACGACGGCCGCCGGGCGCTCGCGCAGGGCCTCGCGCAGACGCGGCAGATCCGCCGCGATCGGCTCCGGCAGCAGCTCGATCTTCCCGCTGGGGGTCTTCAGCGGCCCCGGCAGCCGGGAGGCGAGCGGTCCGAGATCGATGCCGTGCGGGTGAGCGAGCAGTTTGTCCAGGGTCAGTCCGTCGGGGCGGGCGCCGAAGCCGTCGCCGTACGGGCCGAGGCGCAGCATCATGTCGAGCCGGCGCTCGGGGCCGTTGACGCCGGTGAGGGCGGCGGCGAGTTCCCGCGGGTCGCGCCCGCGCACCGGCGACGCGCTGTCCCCGACCGCCTTGCCCAGGGTGCTGTCGATGACCATCGTGTCCACGGCGGACGGGTCGGCGCCGTGCATGCCGGTCACGGCGAGGACGAGCCGGGCGAGGATCTCGGTCTCCGCCGGACGGCCCTCCTCCAGAGGGACGGCGGGGCGGTTGTAGCGGACCTGGTTGCGGACGGCGAGGGTGTTGAAGGCGAAGTCGTGGTGGGCGCTCTGGGAGGGCGGGGGCGGCGGCAGTACGACGTGGGCGTGGCGCGAGGTCTCGTTCAGGTACGGGTCGACACTGACCATGAAGTCCAGCGAGTCGAGCGCCTTGTCGAGACGGTGTCCGTCGGGTGCGGACAGGACGGGGTTGGCGGCGACGGCGATGACGGCGCGGACCGGGCTGCCGTCCGGCGTTGCGGTGTCGATCTCCTCCGCCAGGGCGGCCAGCGGCAGTTCGCCCTTGGCCTCCGGGTGCCGGCTGACCCGGCTGTGCCAGCGGCCGAGCGCGAAGCCGTGGCCGGGACCCGCCGGCCGGGGTGCCCGGTCGGTGGCGGCCAGCGGGAAGAGGGCGCCGCCGGGCCGGTCGAGGTTGCCGGTGAGGATGTTGAGGACGTCCACCAGCCAGCTGGCCAGGGTGCCGTGCGGGACGGTGCAGCTGCCGATGCGGCCGTAGACGGCGGCGGTGGGCGCGGCGGCCAGCTCGCGTGCCAGCTCCCGGATGGTGCCGGCGTCCACGTCGCAGACCGCGCTCGCCGCCTCGGGGGTGAAGTCCCTGAGTGCGTCGGGGAGTTCGTCGACGTCCTGGACGTGCGGGGCGAGTGCGCCGAGGTCGACGAGCTTCTCCTCGAAGAGGACATACGCCATCGCCGCGAGGAGGCTCGCGTCGGTGCCGGGACGGATGGCCACATGACGGTCGGCGAGCTTGGCCGTGCGGGTCCGGCGCGGGTCGATGACGGTCAGTGTGCCGCCGCGGGCCCGCAGCGCCCGGAGCTTGCCGGGGAAGTCGGGGGCGGTGCACAGACTCCCGTTGGACTCCAGCGGGTTGGCGCCGATCAGCAGCAGGTGGTCGGTGTGGTCCAGGTCCGGCACCGGGATCGCGTTGGCGTCGCCGTACAGCAGGCCGCTCGACACGTGCTTGGGCATCTGGTCGACCGTGGAGGCGGTGAAGACGCTGTGGGTGCGCAGGGCACCGAGCAGAACGGCAGGGTAGAGGGCGCCGGCCATGGTGTGCACGTTCGGGTTGCCGAGGACGACGCCGAGGGCGTGCGGTCCGTACCGCTCGACGACGGGGCGCAGCCCGGCGGCCACCGCGTCGAAGGCCTCCTCCCAGGTGGCCTCGCGCAGTTCGCCGTCCACGCGGACGAGAGGGGTGCGCAGTCGGTCGGGGTCGCCGTCGGCGGCCCCGAAGGAGGCACCCTTCGGGCAGATGAAACCCTTGCTGAACACGTCGTCGCGGTCACCCCGGGCGCCGGTCACCCGGGTGCCCTCGATGGTCAGCGTCAGCCCGCAGGTGGCTTCGCACAGGGGGCAGACGCGCAGGGCGGTTCGGGAGTCGGGGGTGGCGCCGGAGGTGCGGGACACGGGTCCTCCCGGAGGACGGTGGCTTCGGTGACACACGGACGGGCCTGAGCATACCGACCGGTACGCATGACGGGGAGGTCTGCCGGGGGGTCACGTCGGAAAGCCGCGCGTCGAAGGCTCCGCGGGTCCCGGGGTGACCGGTCGGCCGACCGGTCGCTCGACCTGTCAGTCGAGGACCCTGGACAGATACGCACGCAGCAGTTCGCGGGTCTCGTCGATGATCCGCTCGTCCCCCTCGGGGGTGACCCGGAAGGCCAGGTGGACCAGGGTGTCGGCGGTCTCCACGGCGACCAGGAAGGAACGGCGCAGATCTTCGTCCGGGGTGCGGTCGAGGTATCCGGAGAGCAGGTCGGTCAGGCGGTCGGCGACCCGGGTGTTGGGTTCGGCGTGGCGGGCGCCGACGGGTATCTGGTTGCCGAAGTCGACGAGGGAGAAGCCCGGCGCGGTGCGCTTCATGGCGAGGTACTCGTCGAGCACCGCGTCCATCGCGGCCCGCCAGCCGCCCCCTTCCGCCTCCCGCAGGCGCAGGGTGACGCGCTCGGCGTAGAGCTCAAGATTGCGCTGGGCGAGCGCGTCGGCCATCGCGCGCTTGTTGCCGAAGAAGCGGTAGACGGAGCCGATGGGCACACCGGCGCGCTGAGCCACGGCCCGCGTGCTCAGACCGTCGTAGCCCACCTCGTCGAGGAGGTCGGCGCAGGCGTCGAGGATTCTGGTCAGTCGTTCTGCGCTGCGCCGCTGTACGGGCGCTCTGCGCAGCGAGGTCGCATGGGGCACGGTCTTCATGATGCCTTTCCGCCGGGGTCCGGTGAACCTCCCCCATCAGTACGCACCTCCGTGCCGTGACCACTCATTTCGCCTTCGGGACCACCGCCCGCGGTGTGGCCTGCGCCGCTGCCGGTGAGACCGTCGGTGTCGGTGCCTCCGAGGTTGGCGTCTCCGGGCCGGACGCCGACCCGGCCTCCGACGAGGTGATGTCGGCCGTGCTCTCGACGGGCTCGCCGTGGACGGCCCAGACGGTGCCGTCGTCGGCGTACAGGCGCGCGGTGACGTGGTGGGTGCCGCGCGGCACGAGGTCCCCGGCCAGGTGGTAGTCGGAGGTGCGCAGCCGGGCGACGGTCCGGCCGTCGACGTAGAGGTGGGCGATGCCGCGCCCGGCGACCGGCACGGCGCGCGTGCCCGCCGGCGAGAAGCGGAAGTTGCGGACGGTCAGCCGCACGTCCCAGCCGTCGGCGGAGTCGGGCTGGATCTCGATCCCGACCTCGGGTGCCCCCTTCTTGCCCACGTCACGGTAGAGCCGTCCCTCCTCGTCCATCTCGTCTACCAATGTGCCCACGGGCGAGGCCGACACCGTGTCCCCCCGCCCGTGCGCATCTCCGGCTCCGCAGCCCGCGGCTCCGCCGAGCAGGGCGCAGACCGCGAGCGCGGTGAGCAGTCCACGCGTCCACCGCATGCCCGGGAGCGTAGAACAAGGCTCTGACAGCCGGGATCCCCCTGGAGTCGGGTTCTTGGGCCGTGCGCCAACCCTTGAGTACTACTCCCTCGCGGGGAGTTCCGCCCGCCCCGAGCCCCGCCGCGAGCCCGCCCCGAGCCCGTGGGCGAGCTCGCGGGCGAACCCGTCCGCGCGGAGATCCGTGCGCGGCGCGTGGCCGATCTTGTTCGGTGCGCACGCGCGACCCCTTGCGCGGGGAAGGACTGAATCCTACGGTGATGCATAGGAATCAGGCGCGAGGGAGCGATCATGAGCGGGGACGCGAGGAAGACGGCCGAGGGGCTGACCTACCTCTCCGGATTCGGCAACGAACACAGTTCGGAGGCGGTCCCGGGAGCACTGCCGCACGGCCGCAACGCGCCGCAGCGCGCACCGCTCGGGCTGTACGCGGAGCAGCTCAGCGGCTCGGCGTTCACCGAGCCGAGGGCGTCCAACCGTCGTTCGTGGCTGTACCGGATCCGGCCGTCGGCGTCGCACCCCGCCTTCACCCGCACCGACAACGGCACCCTGCGGACGGCCCCCTTCACCGAGTCGGTGCCCGACCCGAACCGGCTGCGCTGGAACCCGCTGCCCGAGCCGCCCGCCGGGACGGACTTCCTCGCGGGCCTGTGGACCCTCGGCGGCAACGGCGACGCGAGCCAGCGAACCGGGATCGCGGTGCACCTGTATCACGCCAATTCGTCGATGGAGCGGGTGTTCAGCGACGCCGACGGCGAGCTGCTCATCGTCCCGGAGCGCGGCGGCCTGCTGCTGCGCACGGAGTTCGGGCTGCTGTGTGTGGAGCCGGGCCAGATGGCGCTGATCCCCCGGGGGGTGCGCTTCCGGGTGGAGCTGCTGGACACCGCGCCGGAGGGCGGGCCGAGCCGGGGCGCCCGGGGCTATGTGTGCGAGAACTACGGGGCACCCTTCCAACTGCCCGACCTCGGCCCGATCGGCGCCAACGGTCTCGCCAACGCCCGCGACTTCCTCGCCCCGGTCGCCGCGTACGAGGACGTCGAGGGCCCGGTCGAGGTGGTGAACAAGTTCTGCGGCAACCTCTGGACGGCGACGTACGACCACTCGCCGCTGGACGTCGTCGCCTGGCACGGCAACCATGTGCCGTACATCTACGACCTGCACCGTTTCAATGTGATCGGCTCCATCAGCTACGACCACCCGGACCCCTCGATCTTCACGGTCCTGACGTCGCCGTCCGACACCCCGGGCCTGGCCGGTGTCGACTTCGTCGTCTTCGCGCCGCGCTGGCTGGTGGGCGAGGACACGTTCCGGCCGCCGTACTTCCACCGGAACGTGATGAGCGAGTACATGGGGCTCATCGAGGGCGCGTACGACGCGAAGGCGGAGGGCTTCGTGCCGGGCGGCGGCTCGCTGCACAACATGATGTCGGCGCACGGGCCGGACCGGGAGACCTTCGACCGCGCCAGCGCCGCCGAGCTGAAGCCGCAGAAGATCGACGACGGCCTCGCCTTCATGTTCGAGACGCGCTGGCCGGTGACCGCGACGGCCCAGGCGGCACGGGCGGAGCACCTCCAGCGGGGGTACGACGACGTGTGGCAGGGCCTCCAACGGCACTTCCGGCCGGTGGACTGAGACCCACCGGGCGTTGCCTTCCACGCCCGCGACCGGTACGGATACCCTCGTGACCTCCTTTGCTCCGGACTCGATCGTCCTGAACCGCAAGCTGCCGCTCTGGTATCAGGTGTCGCAGTCCCTGCGTGCCTCGATACTCGGCCGCTCCCTCCAGGACCCGCTGCGCCTGCCCACCGAGGAGCAGCTCGCGGGGCACTACGGGGTGAGTGTGCTGACCATGCGGCAGGCGCTCAAGGAGCTGGAGGTCGAGGGGCTCATCACCCGGCACCGCCGGCGGGGCACGTTCATCGAGCCGAGTGCGCAGCGGGGCGCGCCCGTGCGGCTGCTCGGTTCGGTGGACGCGATCGTGGCCCAGCAGTCGGGCATGACGACCGAGCTGCTGGATCAGGGGAAGGCGCCCGTTTCGGGTGAGCTGGCGGAATTCTTCCCGGATGTGGACGAAGTGGCGACGTACCACCGGCTGCGCAGCGACGAGACCACGGGCGAGCCGACGAACCACGCGCGCAACTACCTCCGGCCGGAGCTGGCCGAGCGCATCGACCGGGAGGATCTGATCCGCTGGCCGATGACCAAGGTGCTGCGGGACGTGCTCGGAGTCGGCATCAGCCGGATCACCGACACCGTCGAGGCCCGGCTCGCGGACCCGGAGACGGCGCGCCTGCTCCAAGTGCCGCTGCTCAGCCCGATCCTGCGCTACACAGGCATCATCTACGGCAAGGACGGGCAGGCGCTGGACGTGGCGGTCATCCACTACCGGGGCGACCGCTTCTCGTTCACGGTCACCCTCGACGCCCACTGACGATGCCGTACGGGGACGGCGCGCGGCGCCCGCGTCGTACGATGCCGAGCGTGACGCCCGACGCCGCTCCGCTGCTCGCGGACCTCATGCCGTGGTCCGTCGCACCGCCGAGGCTGGGCCGGAGGTGGCCGACGGCACCGGACGCGGCGTCCCTGAAGGCGCGCTGGGACGCCCTGGTGAAGGCCGAAGGGGCGGACCGCGAGGCGCTGTTCGGACCGACGCGGGCGCGCACGACGCACTCCGCGGTCGCCCAGCTGCCCGGCCAGTCCAGCGGGACGGGCCGCCTCGCGCGGGTGTCGGACCCCTGCCCGGATCCGGTACGCGTGCTGAGCGCCCCGTTCGACGAGCAGTGGCTGATTCCCGACCACCGGCTGATCGACGCGGCCCGCCCCGAGTTGTGGCGGGTGGCGGACGAGGAACAGGTGTTCACGGTCGAGCAGACCGTGGTGCCCGAGGTGCCCGGTCCTGTCCTGCTGGCCGTCTCCGTGCTGCCGCTGAGCGCCGGCCGCGGCGGCCGGGTGCGTCCCCTCTACCGGCGCCCCGGCGGCCGTGAACCGAACCTGGCACCCGGCCTGTTGGAGCACCTCGGCACCCGCCTCGGCCACTCCCCCGCCCCCCTCGACGTCCTCGCCTGGACGATGGCGGTCGCCCGGCACGGCCGGGACGGCTGCTCGGTCCCGCTCACCGCCGACCCCGAAACGTGGGCGTACGGCGTCGAGTTGGGCCGACGGATGCTGCGGCTGATGCGCCGGGACGGCGAGCGCCCCAAACTCCCCGGGGGCCGGCGCCCCTATGTCCGCGCCCCGCTGACCGCCCTCCCCCACGGGCCCCGCCCGGCCGGAGGGACCCTCCTCGTCGACCCGTACTACGACCGCGCCGAGGAGTCCCTGCACCTCGGTGAGGGCAGGATCTCGCCCGTGCCGCCCGAGGCCTGGGACTTCGAGGTCGGTGGCGTACGCGTGCTCGAACAGTGGTTCGCGGCCCGGACCGGGGCGCCCGAGCCGGGCACTCTGGAGGCGATCGGCCCCGCCGGCTGGCCGCAGGTCTGGACGTCCGAACTTCTCGAACTCATCACGGTGCTCGCCCTGCTCGCGGAACTGCGCCCCCAGCAGGCCGCGTTGGAGCCGCGATCACCGATCACCCGGGCCGAGCTGCGCACGGCCGGGGTACTCCCGGTACCGGACACGGCGCGACGGCCGGCCTCGGTGCTCGACCACCACGAAGAGGGTCCGGAGGGCCAGTTCGCGCTGATCTAGGCACGCGCATCCGTCCAACGGCGCGCATCCCCTGACTGGACCCAGCTAGGTCACGGCCTCAGTGATCAGGCTCGAACGCGTCCAGCACCCGGCCCAGCGCCCGCTCGAACTCCGCCTCCAGATCGATCGGACCGGCGTCCTCCATGAAGGCGGCGGCCATCCGCGGATACGCGCCGGACGCCACCTGGCCGCCCAGACAGGCGATCCGGACCGTGTTCGCCTGCTCCTCGGACCAGGGCAGCGAGCGGGTCCGCTCGACGGTGGCCGGCTCACTGCCGACGTACGTCGTCACCACACCGTTGAGCATCGCGATCAGCTCCATCTTGGTGCCGTACGGCACGTCGAGCGGATCGAGGCAGGCCAGGCAGTGCTCCAGGTAGCGCAGGGCGTTGGGGCTGAAGCCGTAGAGGGGGGACATCAGAACTCAGCGGTGGGCTCGGGCGACCGGCTCGGCGTCCGGCTTCGCCTCCGCGGCCGGTTCCGGGGCTTCTTCGGCCGGGCTTGCGGGGGACCGTGAGCAGCGGGACCGCCGGCCCACGATCGGTCACCCCGGCCTCGCGGGACCGCCCCATCAATGTCCGCGCATGACAAAGGTGGTGGCGAGGGGCCATGATCCACCGCATGCAGCCACAGCCTCTGCCGCTCGAAGGCATCACCGTCGTCGCCGTCGAACAAGCCGTCGCCGCGCCCTTCGCCACCCGGCAGCTCGCCGATCTCGGAGCCCGGGTCGTCAAGGTCGAGAGGATCGACGGCGGGGACTTCGCCCGTGGCTACGACACCGCCGCCGGGGGCCTGGCCTCGCACTTCGTGTGGTGCAACCGGGGCAAGGAGTCCGTCGCCCTCGACCTGAAGGACCCGCGCGGGCTCGACGTCGTGCGGCGGCTCGTCGCGGACGCGGACGTGTTCGTACAGAACCTCGCCCAGGGGGCGGCGGCCCGGCTGGGCCTGGACGCGGTGACTCTGTGCGCCGAGCATCCGCGGCTGATCGCCGTGGACATCTCGGGGTACGGGGCATCCGGGCCGTACGCCGATAAACGCGCGTACGACATGCTCGTGCAGTGCGAGGCGGGCCTCGTGTCGGTGACGGGGACGCCCGAGCAGCCGGTGAAGGCGGGCATCCCGGCCGCGGACATCGCGGCGGCCATGTACGCGTTCTCGGGCGTCCTCGCGGCGCTCGTGCGGCGCGGCACGACCGGACGCGGGGGCCCGGTGGAGGTGTCGATGCTGGACGCGCTCGCGGAGTGGATGGGGCATCCACTGCACCACGCGATGCACGGCGGGACACCACCGGTACGTACGGGCCTCGCCCATGCCGTCATCGTTCCCTACGACGTCTATTCGACGGCGGACGGCGGACGCGTGCTGTTGTCGGTGCAGAACGACCGGGAGTGGCGGCGGCTCGCCCAACAGGTTCTGGGGCACCCCGAGTTGGCGGACGATCCGGAGTTCGCGACGAACCCGGCCCGGGTGGCGAACCGGGAGCGCGTGGACCCGCTGGTGGCGAAGGCACTGGGCGTACTGGACGCCGACGAGGCGGTGGCCCGCCTGGAGGCCGCGGGCATCGCCTGCGCGCGTCTGCGGGACGTGCGGGAGGTGGCGGAGCATCCTCAGTTGGCGGCCAGGGACCGATGGCGCGAAGTGGGGTCACCGGTGGGACCGCTGCGCGCGCTGCTGCCCCCGATCACGCTGCCGGGCGGGGAGGAGGCGCGGATGGGGTCCGTCCCGCGGCTCGGCGAGCACACAGGGGTGGTGTTGCGGGCGCTGGGCATGGCGGACGCGGACGTCGCCGAGCTGCGGCGGGACGGAGTGGTGCGCTGAGCCCTGCGGCTCAGTGAAGGTGGTGACCCGCGCTCCGGCCGTGGTGGCCACCGGGCGCCGCTGCCCGCCGTGGGGATGACGGAATCGGAAGGGCAGCGCCGCGCCGGCTCACCGGAGCGCGGGTCGGGAAAGGCCGGTGCCGACAGCCGCTCAGCGGTCGCCGAACAGCGAACGGCGCAGCCGCCTGAGCGGCGCGAAGAGCGAGACCCGCCGCACGCGCGCACCCCTGGAGCCACTGTCGTGCGCGGTGTCACGCGCCGTGAGCTCACGCATCAGTGACGTCGCCTCGGCCGTCTCGCGCTGCGGTATGGCAGGGCCACCCAGCACCGCGAGATGGCGGTCGAGGCGCGAACTGGTCGCGCTGCTCCCGCACGTGATCGCAGGGACACGTGCCCTGCTGCGCACCGTTATCTGTTCCATGTCACTCCCCACCCGTACAAGTCCACCCGGCCCGGGCAGACTAACCCTATCGCCCCCTCATGGCGCTCGTGTATCTCGGACGCAGGATTCACCTTCCCCGTAAGGGGGTTGACGATTACTCTCCGAATCCAACCGTTTCCAGGGCGAGTTGAACAATCGGCTGGGTAGTGGGCTGCACTGACCCTCCGTGAGGTTCGACGGTCACTGCGAGTGACGTCGCGTTCGTATTCAGTCCGTCGGCGACGAGAGGCGTGTCGCCGTCGAAGAGGCCGAGGGAACGCGGTTTCTCGTTGGGGCGCATGAGCCACAGCTGATGGACGCGCCCGTCCGAGGGAGTGCCGAGTCCGCTCACGGTCACGACGGCGCGCCGCTCCGACGCGGAGGCCACGACTCCGATTCCGCGGCCTCGTGCGTCCCGGTCACTGGTCGCCCGCGCGTCGGGCGCCGCGAGAACGTGGGCGATCTCACGTGCCTGGGCGCGCTCCTGGTCCAGCTGGTCCCGCGCTTGCGTCGCCTGCACCGCGAACAGGGAGGCGACGACGAGGGCCGCGGCGGCCGTGGCGGTGGCGAGCGGGGCGAACAGCGGGCGGAGACGGGGGGTCCGCGCACGCGTGGGCTGATGGGCCGGCCGCGCACGGGGCAGGTCCCTGGCAGCCGGTTCCTGAGGGGTCGTCCGTACGGCGGTCAGCACCCGCTCCCGCAGCGCGGCCGGCGGGAGCGCCGCCGTGGACCAGGCGAGCCGCACCGCGTCCTCGGTCAGCGCCCGCACCTCTTCGGCGCAGCGCTCACAGCCCTTCAGATGGCGTTCGAACCGGCGCCGCTCGTCGCTCTCCAGGGCGTCGAGGGCGTAGGGGGCGGCGAGGGAGTGCAGATCGCGGCCCAGCAGTCGGTCGAGGACGCTCATGCGGCACCTCCCTCTCTTCCGTGGCGGTCATGGCCTGGCAGGCAGTCGGGGACCTTCATGCGACTCCTCCCAGGCATTCACGCAGGCGGGTGAGCCCGTCGCGCATACGGGTCTTGACGGTGCCGAGGGGCAGGGAGAGCCGCTCGGCGACTTCACGGTAGGTGTAGCCGTCGTAGTAGGCGAGGGTGACGGACTGTCGTTGCAGGGCGGTGAGCCGGTCGAGGCAGCGGCGGACCCACTCGCGTTCGAGCCCGGCCTCGACCTCCTCGGCGACCTGGTCGAAAGCGGGGCGGTGGTTGCGCTGCCCCTCGCGCTGCTCGCGCTCGGTGGCCGCGCGGGCGCTGCGCACCCGGTCGACGGCACGACGGTGCGCAAGGGTGAGGATCCAGGACAGGGCACTGCCGCGTCCGGGGTCGAACCGCGCCGCGGAGCGCCAGAGTTCGAGCAGCACCTCCTGCGACACCTCCTCCGACTGTGCGGGGTCCCGCACCACGCGGCGCACCAGTCCGAACACCGGCCCGGACACCAGTCCGTACAGCTCCTCGAACGCCTTCTGGTCGCCTCCGGCCACCAGCACCAGTAGTTCGTCAGCCTCCACCCGTCCCCCTCTCCGGCCCTGCACGGCCCGTCCTTTCCCCTACGTCTTCGCAGCGAACCCGTCTACGGATGGGTTACGGATCAGCGACCCGAAAACGCGAGTCCGCCGCCGACCAGTTCACGGGCCGCCGGCGGACGGTTCGCAGGCGATCGCCGAACAGGTTCGCAGGCCGTCGCCGAAGAAACGGCCCCGTCGATGAAACAAGTGGAGACAACCGCCGTAAACACGTTTGGGATTCGACCAATCCACCCCGGCGACCGCTCCGAATGGCGTGCGTCAGGCAAGTTGGACATGAGGACGGACGGCATGACACCTATCTCCAGGAGCGGCGTGGGACGCAGGACGCTCGCGACCCTCGTATGTGGTGCGCTGGCCGCCGGGGGGCTCGCAGCCGCCGGCGTGACCGCGCTGGTACCGGGGGCGGCCTCCGCCTCCAGCCACCGGGAGGCCCCGCTGATCTCGGGCACTCCCCAGTACGACAACACGGACGTGTACGCGTTCGTCAGCCCGGACAAGCCCGACACGACGACGATCGTGGCGAACTGGATTCCCTTCGAGGAGCCCGCCGGCGGCCCGAACTTCTACACGTTCGCCGACGACGCCCAGTACGACATCCACATCGACAACGACGGTGACGCGCAGGGCGAGTTGGTCTACCGCTACACCTTCAAGACGCACCGCAAGAACGGCGACACCTTCCTCTACAACACGGGCGCGGTCACCAGCCTCGACGACCCCGACCTGAACATCACGCAGACGTACGACATCGATCTGCTGCGCCTGCACAACCAGAAGCTGGTGTCGCACACCAAGGTCGCGGACGACGTTCCGGTCGCCCCGTCGAACGTCGGCAAGGCGTCGATGCCGGACTACGGCAAGCTGCGCGACCAGGCGGTGTACAAGCTCGCGGGCGGCTCGAAGACGTTCGCCGGCCAGGCGGACGACCCGTTCTTCCTCGACCTGCGCGTCTTCGACCTGCTGTACGGCGGGAACCTGACCGAGGTCGGGCGGGACACCCTCAAGGGCTACAACGTCAACTCCATAGCCCTGCAGGTCCCGAACGACATGATCCGCGAGTCGGCCGGCCAGCCGGTCGTCGGCATCTGGTCCACCACGCAGCGCAGGGACGCCCGCGGCAACTACACGCAGGTCTCCCGGCTCGGCATGCCGCTGGTCAACGAGGTCGTCAACCCGCAGAAGGACAAGGACAAGTTCAACGCGTCCGCGCCCTGGAACGACGGCCAGTTCCTGAAGAACGTGACCAACCCGGAGCTGCCGAAGCTCATCGAGGGCATCTACAAGATCAAGGCCCCGGCCGAGCCCCGCAACGACCTGGTCGACGTCTTCCTGAAGGGCGTGAAGGGCCTCAACCAGCCGCCCCACGTGCGTCCGGCGGAGGAGCTGCGCCTGAACACCTCGATCAAGCCTGCCATGCACCCCAAGCGGCTCGGTGTGCTCGACGGCGACAACGCGGGCTTCCCGAACGGACGCCGCCTCACCGACGACGTGATCGACGCTTCGCTCCAGGTCGTCGAAGGTGAACTGGTCGGTTCCAAGAACGACCTGGGCGACGCGGTCGACAAGAACGACAAGAAGTTCGAGAAGTACTTCCCGTACGTGGCCAAGCCGACCTCGGGTTCGCGCGGCGCGCTCGCCAAGGGCACGACCAGCGGTACCGACGTGCGCAGCCAGCTCGGCGACGCGCTGCAGCCCGCCGGGACGACCTCCGGCGGCGGGACCGACACCGTGCTGATCGCGGGCTCCGCCGCGGCGGGTGCCGCCGGCATCCTGCTCCTCGGCACCGGT
Organism: Streptomyces sp. NPDC002935; assembly: GCF_040611295.1. NCBI lineage: Bacteria > Bacillati > Actinomycetota > Actinomycetes > Kitasatosporales > Streptomycetaceae > Streptomyces > Streptomyces sp. NPDC002935. Next base: position 110,481 of record NZ_JBEXNW010000026.1, on the reverse strand, counting down.
CTCCTGTGGTGGCGCCGACGGATGTACAACCGGGCCTACTGACCCGGCTCACCGACTGGCGCGGCCCGCACGCAGTACATCCCCCACGGTGCGGGCCGCGCCGTCCCCACCCCCCACAACGACCGTTCCGCCAAGGACTTTGAGGAGAGGGCATGTCCCCGCGTACGAACGACAACGCGACGCCGGACGCCGAGAAGGCCACGCCCGACGAGAGCACCGTGGGGGCCACGCCCGCCGATGACACCGCGAGCGCCGTGTCCGTCGAGAACGGCGCGGAGACCGTGCCCGGCGAGAACGGCGCGGAGACCGTGGAGGTGCCCGACGAGCGGGTGGCCGCCGTGCGTCGGCTGTCGGATTCGCAGCGTCGCTGGCGGGCGGCTCAACTGGGCTTCTGCGCGGCCGCGTTGGCCGTCGCCATGACGGCCGGCGCCGTGGTGCTCGGGGCCCTGAAGGACGGCGGCACGACACCCGCCGTCGCGACCGTGTCCAACGGCGTGTCACCGCAGTTGCTCGCGAGCGGCGACCTCGACGCGAGCATCACCTCCCTCCAGGCCCATCTCCGCACGCAGCCCAAGGACTTCGGCGGCTGGTCGACGCTCGGCCTCGCCTATGTCGAGCAGGCCCGCACCAAGGGCGACCCCTCGCGCTATCCGCAGGCACAGGAGGCTCTCGACCGCTCCCTGAAGCTGCGCCCCGACTACGACCCCGCGCTCGCCGGACGGGCCGCCCTCGCCGCCGCCCGGCACGACTTCACCGGCGCCCTGAAGTACGCGGACCTCGCGCTGAAGCAGAACCCCTACAGCGAGCGCGCCCTCTCCTCCCGTATCGACGCGCTCGTCGAACTCGGCCGCTACGACGAGGCATCGAAAGCGGCGGACCTCGCCGACTCCCGGCGGCCGGGCGTCCCCGTCTTCACCCGCTACGCCTACGTCCACGAGCTGCGCGGCGACGTAAAGACCGCCCGCCGCGTCCTGCGCCAGGCGCTCGCCACGGCGACCAGCCGCGGCGATGTCTCGTACGTGGCGACCGCGCTCGGCCAACTGGCCTGGAGCCAGGGCGAGTACGACTCCGCCCTCACCTACTACGCACGCGCGCTCGCCGCCGACGACAGCTATCTCCCCGCCCTCGAAGGCCGGGCCCGCGCCCAGGCCGCGCAGGGAGACCGCGCGGCGGCGATCAAGGGGATGGAGCAGGTCGTCCAGCGCTACCCGCTTCCACAACCCCTCGTCGAACTGGGCGAGTTGTACGAAGCCCGCGGCAAGGCGGGCGACGCGCAGAAGGCCCGCGACCAGTACACGCTGGTGAACGCCTGGGTCGCTCTCGCCCGCGCCAACGGCGTCGACGCCGACCTCGACACCGCGCTGGCCGCGGCCGACCACGGCGACGACAAGGCCGCGCTGAAGGCGGCCCGCGCCGAATGGGCCCGCCGGCACACCGTGCACACCGCGGACGCGCTCGCCTGGGCCCTGCACGTGTCGGGCCACGACAAGGAGGCCCTGCCGTACGCCCGCAGGGCCACGGCGACGGGCTACCGCAACGCGTCCTTCCTCTACCACCGCGGCGTCATCGAGCAGGCCACCGGCCACACCGAGAAGGCCCGCACCACGCTGGCGGCGGCCCTGGACCTGAACCCCGGATTCTCACCGCTGGGTGCCCGCGAAGCCCGTACCGCACTGAAGGCCGCGCAGTGAGGGCGCCTCGGTTCCTCGCCGCCTGCGGAACGATCCTGACCGCGGCGTGCACGCTCGTCCTGGTCCCCTCCGGGCAGGCGAGCGCGCATCCGCTCGGCAACTTCACCGTCAACCGGTACGACGGACTCGTCGCCGCCCCCGGGCAGTTGCGCGTCGATCACGTCGAGGACCTGGCGGAGATTCCCGCCACCCAGGCCAAGCCGGACATCGACAAGCTCGGCATGGCCGACTGGGCCCGGCAGCGGTGCGAGAGCGCGGCCCACGGCAGCGAGGTCACCGTCGGCGGGCACACGGTGGCGCTCACCGTCGGCGCGAGCCACGCGCGCGTGCGGCCCGGGCAGGCGGGGCTCAGCACCCTGCGCGTCGAGTGCCGGCTGACCGCGCCCCTCCCCAAGAACGACACGGTCACCGTGGGCTTCCGCAGCGCGGGCGCCGACCGGGGCCCCGGCTGGCGCGAGATCATCGCCCGCGGCGACCGGATGACACTCGCCTCCTCGGACGTTCCGGCCAAGTCGGTGTCGGCCGAGCTGACCCGGTACCCCAAGGCGCTGCTCTCCTCGCCGGCCGACACCGCCACCGCTTCCCTGCGGATCCGCCCCGGCGGCCCCGCCCTCGTCGAGGAACGGCGCGACGCGCCCGCCGCCTCCGTACTGCCGCGCGGCGCCGACCGCTGGACCGAGGCCCTGAACAACCTGGTGGCCCGTCACGACCTCACCTTCGGCTTCGCCGCGCTGGCCCTGGTCATCGCCGTCGGGCTGGGTGCGATGCACGCGCTCGCGCCGGGCCACGGCAAGACCCTGATGGCCGCCACGGCTGCGGCGCGCGGGGGCCGGGCCCGGATGAAGGACGTACTGCCCCTGGCGGCCTCGGTGACGGTCACCCACACCCTCGGGGTCGTCGCACTCGGTCTGCTGGTCACGGCGGGCTCGGCGGTGGCCCCCTCCGTCATCGCCTGGCTGGGCGTGTCGAGCGGTGTCCTGGTGACCCTGGCGGGCATCACGCTCCTGCGACGGGCCTGGCGCAACCGGCACCCCGGGCACGGACACGACCACGCACATGACCACGCACATGACCAAGGGCGCGACCACGGGCACACGCACGAGCACGGACATCCGCACGACACGGGCCACCCGCACCACCATGCCCACGAGCCCGCTCACGACCAACCCCACGAGCACGGGCGGGGCCGGGTCCCGGCCCATGACCACGACGGTCACCACCACGGGCCGGGCCACACCCACGATCACGCGCACACGCCCGCCGACCCGCACACACACGATCACGGCCACGATCACGACCATGACCACAGCCATGACGACGAACTCGCCGAAGCACCGCACCGGCACGCCGACCACCCCGCACGCCCCCTGGTACTCGCCCACGCAACCGCGTCCGTGACGGCGAGCGCTCCCACCGCGACCGCACCCCAACTCCACGATCACGCCCACGCCCACCCGCACCCGCACGACCACGACCACGACCACCGTTCGGGCAGCACCCCCCACTCCCCCACCCTCGAACACTCCCACGGCGGCTTCACCCACACCCACGAGATCGCCCCCACGCTCCGCGGGACGATCCTGCTCGGCTTCGCCGGTGGGCTGGTCCCCAGTCCGTCGGCGGTCGTCGTGCTCGTGGGCGCCTCGGCCCTCGGACAGGCCTGGTTCGGCCTTCTTCTCGTTCTCGCGTACGGCGTCGGGCTCGCCCTGACGCTGACGGCGGCCGGGTTCGCCGTCGTCAAGCTCGGCGGCGGGATGACCCGGGCTCTGGCCCGGCGCCCGCGGTGGGCCGAGGGGCGCCTCGTGCTCCTGGTCCGCAGGATCGCGCCCCTGGGATCGGCGTTGATCGTCGTAGCCCTTGGGGCTGGATTGGTGCTCAAGGGGGCGGCATCCGTACTCGGCTGAGCTACTTTTGTGGAGAAAACGCGCGGATGCGAATGGGGGACGCACGTGTCCGAAGATCCGGGCAGTGAACGTGTGATCGCGGGGCGCTACCGGCTGCTCTCGCCCTTGGGCGAAGGCGGCATGGGAACGGTGTGGCGCGCCCGCGACGAAGTGCTGCAGCGCGAGGTCGCCGTGAAGGAGGTCCGCGCCCCGGCCGGGCTTCAGTCGTCCGAGATCGAGCGGATGTACGCGCGCCTGGAGCGGGAGGCGTGGGCGGCCGCCCGTATCTCCAACCGCAATGTGGTGACGGTGTACGACGTGGCCATGGAGGACGGCCGGCCCTGGATCGTGATGGAGCTGATCCGTGGCATCGCGCTCTCCGATCTGCTGGACGCCGAGGGGCCGTTGACGCCGCAGCGGGCCGCCCACATCGGCGCGGAGGTGCTCGCCGCGCTGCGGGCCGCGCACGAGGCGGGGGTGCTGCACCGGGACGTGAAACCGGGCAACGTCCTGATGTCGAACGACGGACGGGTCGTCCTGACGGACTTCGGCATCGCGACCGTCGAGGGCAGTTCCGCCCTGACCATGACGGGCGAGGTCATCGGATCGCCCGAATTCCTGGCCCCGGAGCGGGCGTTGGGCCGTACACCCGGTCCCGAGTCGGACCTGTGGTCGCTCGGGGTGCTGCTGTACGCGGCGGTCGAGGGCAACTCGCCCTTCCGGCAGAACACTCCGCTGAGCACGTTGCGGGCCATCGTCGACGAACCCCTGCCGGTACCCCGTCGCGCGGGTCCACTCGGCCCCGTCATCGAGGGGCTGCTGGCCAAGGACCCGGCCGAGCGGACGAGCGCCGAATCGGCCGAGCACCAGCTGCGCGTGGTCGCGGCGGGTGGCACGGCCCCCACGCGGCCCGTGGGCGCCGTGCCGGCGGGCTCCGACGCGCCGACGATCGGGGCGTTCAACCAGCCGTCACCCCCTTCGCCGACACCGCCGCAGGGGTTCGGCCCGCCTCCAACGACCGTGCCCTCGGCCGCGGCCACGACGGAGCCCGACCGCAATCGCCGCGCGGCCGTCGCCCTGATCGCGGGCCTGGTCGCGCTGGCGCTCGCGCTCGGCGGACTGACGTACGCCCTGCTGAACCGTGACAACGGAGGCGGCGCGAACAGCGGACAGGGGACCACCAGCAGCGGGGGTACGGGCGACACCACCGACGGCGGTGGGAACTCGGGCGGCAAGAAGAGCGACAGCGGCAGTGCCACCGCCGGTGCGACCGGCGGCAAAAGTCCCTCCAGCAGCGCTCCCGGGGGCGGAGGTTCGACGACCGCTGCGCCCGCGCAGTCGGTACACGTGACGGTCTCGGGTCACCACACGGATTACAACGGCGCCTGTCCGCCGCCCGGCACGGAGGCACCGTCGTTCACGGCGACCTTCACGGTGGGCCGCGTACCGGTGGATGTCGAGTACCGCTGGGTGACGAAGACCGGTGAGGTGACCGATCCGAGCTGGAAGACGCTCTCGTTCCCCGCGAACGGCGGCAGAACGCAGCAGAAGACGGTGGTGGCGACGACGTACGACGCGAGCGGGACGTTCGCCAACGAGATCGGCGTGGAGGTGCGCAGCCCGGTCCGGGTGACCTCCGACTCCGTCCCGTTCACGATCACCTGTGCGACGGAGACCCCGACGGACGGGGCCTCCGCATCAGCATCCCCTTGACGGGGCTGACGATGTCCCTCAGCAGGGCGGGCGTTCTCCCTCGATGGGACAGGTGCTTTCTCGAAGGGTTCCGGAGCGGGTGTCCGGGGGTCAGACGGCTCCGGTGAAGGCGGGCAGATAGCCGCCCGAGTGGCCGGCCGCGGTCGGGTGGTACGACTCGCCGATGTTCAGCCAGTTCAGGCTGTGCAGCCAGGCGTCACCGGAGCAGATCTCGTGGCCGGTGAAGGTGCCCCTGACGTCGGCGAAGGTGAAGCCGTGGGCTGCGGCCCGCTGGGCGATCGCGCTGTCGAGGTAGTCGGCCGCGCCGTTGATCGCGGACCGTTCGGTCTCCGAGAGTCCGGTCAGGCAGCTGCCGTTGAGCTTGTAGAAACGGGGGTAGCCGAGGACGACCACATGGGCGGCCGGAGCCTTCGCGCTGATCGCCGAGTAGACGGAGTTGAGCTTGCCGGGGAGCGTGGAGTCGACGTACGCCTTCGCCGTGGCGATGCGCGAGAGGCAGGTGCTCTCCGACTGCAGGACACAGGTCGTCATGACGTCGGAGAAGCCTGCGTCGTTGCCGCCGATGCTGATCGAGACGAGGCCCGTGGAGGAGCTGAGCGGGCCGAGCTGATTCGCCGTGACATCACCCGTACGAGCGCCCGAGCAAGCGGTGAAGTCGAACGACGAGGGTGAATGGGCGGCGCTCCACAGATAGGGGTACGCCTTCGTGCTGCGCTTGCAGTCGCCGCTGGAGCTGATGTAGCTCCCGGCGCCGACACCGGAGGAATAGGAGTCACCCAGGGCCACATAGCCGGTGGCCGCCGCGGTTTGCGCCTGCGCTGTCGCCGCCCCGGTGAGGGCGAGGCCGACGGCGAGGAGGAGTGAGGTCACGTATGCCGTAATTCGGGAACGTCTCATGGAACCTCCCTTTAGCAGGATCTCTGCCACAACTTTGGTAGCAGCTACGCGTGTTGACTGGAAGTGTCCATGCCAAGACTTTTGGGCATCCGTCACCGACTCCGCCCCTGTTCACCGCATATTTCGCTACATGTCCATGACAGTTGGATGACAGCGGATGACGGACCGTCAACTCCTCAGGGAGGGCTGCCTCACGCCACGAGGCGGCAACCAATCCCGCGAACACCCTCCGCGTCTTGACGCCCGCGGGCCGCTGCGCCACATTGAAGTCCGACATCCGGCACTTCGGGGGGCGAAGTCGCCCATGCAGGCCATACGCACGACCACATCTTCATCAGATTCCGCAAAGCGGTCGCGGCAGGGTCCGGGGAGGGACCTCCTGCCCCTGCTCGCGGGCGCCGCGACCGTGGTCGCGGGCGTGGGCGCGTTCCTGGCGCTCGCCGACGCGGACTCACCTCTGCGCGGCCCGTTCACCCTGTTCTTCCTGCTCGCGGCGCCGTCGGTCGCCATCGCGGCCGCGCTGCGCGGGCTGGAGCCGCTCGGCCGCGTCCTCGCGGCCGTCGCCGGCGCGGTCACCCTGAACATGCTGGTGGCACAGGGCATGCTCGCCGTGCACCGGTGGTCGGTCCCCGGCGGGATCGTGGCCGTGAGCGCGCTCAGTTCACTGATTCTCCTGCTGGTGTCGGCGCGGCGACGGCGCGGCCGCACGGCGGGCGGACGAACGCCCTGACGGGCGGGGCCATGAGGCCGGGGGGCCGGGGGCCGACGACACAAGAACTCCCCCGAGGGCACTGCACATCCGCGGTGCCCGAGGGGCGGGTGGTGACACCGGGCCGGAGTTGTTCGAGCCGGCCTGCGGGACCCTCAAGCGGATGGGGTAAATCCGTTCGAGGTGCTGCGTAACGGTCAAACCAACAAAAACGTGAGGCCACGTTCCAGGTCTTGCCATACAGACTCATTCGTCAATACCGTCGTACATCTCACCCGCATCGGTCCATCATCAGCGGCTCCAGGGGAGGGCTCAAGGACCGCGATGGTTCCCGGCGCGGGGCGCGGTTGGGGGGTGCCGTACTCGGTGACCAGACCTGTGCCGAGTCGTGCCGCGCGACCGGTTCCTCTTTTCGGAGCCGGCCAGCTTTGCCAGCTCACTCGGCATGCACGGAGATCCATTTCGGCATGACGTCAGTGAGAACCCCCCTTTCGAACCGGACAAAGAACCGGACCGCCCAGGGGCGGGCGGTCCACCGGACGAGAGGGACCAGACCCATGAGCTCAGTCCTGCGCCCAGCCATCACGGGCGATGATTCCTTAATGGCCGCCAAATACCGGCCGATCTCATCTCACCTGGCCATCGCGCCACCGGTGAGTGTCGTGATTCCCGCCATGAATGAGGCGGAGAATCTCCCCTACGTCTTCAAGACCCTTCCCTCGTGGATCCACGAAGTGGTCCTGGTCGACGGCAACTCCACCGACGACACCGTCGAAGTGGCCCGTGAGCTGTGGCCGGACGTCAAGGTCGTCGAGCAGCGCGGGAAGGGCAAGGGCGACGCCCTGATCACCGGGTTCGAGGCGTGCACCGGCGACATCATCGTGATGGTCGACGCGGACGGCTCGGCCGACGGCCACGAGATCGTGTCGTATGTGTCCGCACTGGTGTCCGGGGCGGACTTCGCCAAGGGTTCACGGTTCGCGAACGGCGGCGGCACGTCCGACATGACGCCGATCCGCAAGCTCGGCAACCGCGTGCTCTGCGCGACCGTCAACGCCAAGTTCGGCGCCCGCTACACCGATCTCTGCTACGGATACAACGCGTTCTGGCGGCACTGCCTCGACAAGATCGAACTCGACTGCACCGGCTTCGAGGTCGAGACCCTGATGAACATCCGGGTGGTCAAGGCGGGGCTCAAGGTGCAGGAGATACCCAGCCACGAGTACCTCCGCATCCACGGCGCGAGCAATCTGCGCGCCGTGCGGGACGGGTTGCGGGTACTCAAGGTGATCCTCAGGGAACGCTCCAACCGGCGCGCACTGCGCCGCAGGCCGCACGCCGCCCAGCTCGACTCCGGCCAGGGAGAGGTGTCTTGAGCACGCAGGACATCTCCGTGGTGATCTGCGTCTACACCGAGGACCGCTGGGAGGACATCCTCGCGGCGGTCTCCTCGGTGCGGGCGCAGTCCCTGCGCGCCTTGGAGACACTGCTGGTCGTGGACCACAACGCCGTTCTCCTGGAGCGGCTGAGCAGGGAATACAAGGAGACCGACGGAGTGCGGGTGCTCGCCAACGCGGGCCCCCGCGGTCTGTCCGCCGGCCGCAACACCGGGATCGCCGCCTCGCACGGGGAGGTCATCGCGTTCCTCGACGACGACGCCGTCGCCGAACACGACTGGCTGAAGCACTTCGCCGAGGGTTACACCGATCCGCGGGTGATGGCCGTCGGCGGCCGCACGATGCCGATCTGGGCGTCGGGCCGCCGACCGGCGTGGTTCCCCGAGGAGTTCGACTGGGTCGTGGGCTGCACGTACAAGGGACTGCGGCCGGGCCGCGTACGGGTCCGTAACGTCCTCGGCGGCAACGCGTCCTTCCGTCGAACGGCGTTCGACGCGGCGGGCGGCTTCGCCACCGGCATCGGCCGCGACGGCGACAGGCTCCCGCTGGGCTGCGAGGAGACGGAGCTGTGCATCCGCCTCACCCGTGCCCGGCCGGACGCCGTCCTGCTGATCGACGACCGCGCGGTCATCCACCACCGGGTGCCCGAGGCCCGCGAGCACTTCGGCTACTTCCGGACCCGCGCCTACGCCGAAGGCCTCTCCAAAGCCCTGGTCGCCCGAAGTGTCGGTGCCGACAAGGGACTTGAGTCGGAGCGCCGCTACACGACCCGGGTGCTGCCGGCCGGTGTGCTGCGCGGGCTGCGGGACGCCGCCCTGGCCCGTCCGGGCGGTGCGAGCCGTGCGGGCGCGATCGTCGCCGGGGTACTCACCGCGGCCGGGGGGTACGTACTCGGGAGCCTCCGGGCCCGCAGGAGCGGTGCCGCGTTCTCCGTGGTCTCCGTCTCGGCGATCGAGGGGGTTCCGGACGACGAGGGGGCGGCGGCATGAACGAACCGGTACCGATTCTGATGTACCACTCGATCGCACGGTCGCCCAACGACGCGACCCGGGCGCTGTCCGTCTCCCCCGAGGCGTTCGCCGAGCAGATGGCGCTGCTCGACGACCGCGGCTTCACGCCCGTCGACACCGCGCGGCTGGCATCGAGTTGGCGCTCGGGCGGCCCGCTGCCCGAGCGCCCCGTCCTGATCACCTTCGACGACGGCTACGCGGGCGTTCATCTGCACGGACTGCCCACACTCGCCAAATACGGCTTCGCGTCCACCCTGTTCGTCTCGACGGGCTGGATCAGGGGCGCGTACGACACCGGGGGCGGCCTCGACGCCATGCTCGACTGGGACCAGGTGCGCAGACTCTCGGGCGAACAGACCGAGATCGGCGGGCACAGTCACACCCATCCGCAGCTCGACCAGCTCGCGGACGACGCTCTCTGGTTCGAGCTGCTGCGCTGCAAGGAGATCATCGCCGACGAACTGGGGGCGCGCCCGGTCTCGTTCGCCTACCCGTACGGCTACTCCAGCCCACGGGTGCGCCGTACGGTGCGGGAGGCGGGGTTCGCCCAGTCGCTCGCCGTCGGCAACGGTCTGGCCCGCCGACGCCAGGGCCCCTACGCCCTGCGGCGCGTCACCGTGCGCCGCACGACCGGTATCGAGGAGTTCGAGCGGCTGGTCGAGGGCCGCGCGATCGCCCGCACCTTCGCCCGGGACCGCGCCCTCACCAAGGGGTACGCCATGGTCCGAAGAGCACGACAGGTCCGCCGGAAGGCCATCCGTTCCCGTGTCTGACACGACGACCACAACCAAGGCTTCCACGCCCACGACCGAGGCGCCCGGGCAGCGGCCGGGCCGCCGCCTCCGTCTGCCCGGCAGGGGTTCCAAGGGGGACGGCGGGGGCAGCCCGCTGTTCCGCAACGCCTACGCGCTGATGCTGAACACCGGGATCTCCGCGGTGCTCGGGCTCGGGTACTGGCTGATCGCCGCCCGCTACTACACCGACGCGGCGGTCGGCCAGGGCTCCGCCGCGATCGCCGCGATGAAGCTCCTCGCCGGCGTCACGGCGGTGACGCTGACGGGCGCGCTCGCCCGCTTCATCCCGGTCGCGGGGCGGGCCACCGGACGGCTCATCTTCCGTACCTACGCGGGCAGTTCGGTGGTCGTGGCGCTGGCCGCCGGGATCTTCCTGCTCACCCTGAACCTGTGGGGACCCTCGTACCGCTTCCTGCACGGCCCGCTCCACGGGCTCGGCTTCGTCGTCGCGGTCATCGCCTGGTCGCTGCTGACGCTGCAGGACGGCGTGCTCACCGGGCTGCGCAGCGCGCTGTGGGTGCCGGTGGGCAACACCGTGTTCTCCGCTGTGAAGCTGGTGCTGCTGATCAGCCTCGCCGCCGCGCTCCCCACCTCGGGCGTCTTCGCCTCCTGGGTCGCCGCGATCGCCCTGTCGGTGGTACCGCTCGGACTGCTGGTGTTCCGGCGGCTGGTCCCCCGGCATGTGAAGGCGACGAAGGACCACGCGGAGACGCCGTCGCTCAAGGAGATCGGCCGCTTCCTCGCCGGCGACTACACCGGCTCCCTGTTCTCGCTCGCCGTCGTCTATCTCGTCCCGGTGATCGTGGCCTCACAGGTCGGCTCCGCCGACAACGCGTACTTCTACATCACCACCACCATCGGCGGCACGGTCAACCTGCTCGCCATCAACATGGGCGCCTCGCTGACCGTCGAGGGATCGCATGAACCGGCACGGCTGGCCGCCAACACCCGGGCCGCCCTCAAGCGCATGGCCCGGATCATGCTGCCGGTGTGCGGACTGCTGTTCCTCGGCGCCCCGTTCATCCTGCACATCTTCGGCGACGGCTACGCGCACGCGGCCACACCGCTGCTGCGCTGGTTCGCCGTCGGCGCGCTGCTGCGGGTCGTCATGGAGACGTACTTCGCCGTCCTGCGCGCCCAGAGCCGCACCTCCGGACTCGCCTATCTCCAGGGCCTGTTGTGCCTGCTCGTGCTCGGCCTGACGGTGATCCTGCTGCCCCGTATGGGCCTGACCGGCGCGGGCGTCGCCGAGATCTCCAGCCTCGCGGTGATCGTGGCGATCGCCGCGCCCAAGCTGTTCAAGATCGTACGCACCGCCCCGCCCGCCGAGCGGCCCGAGGACGCGGCGCCGGACGGGGACCTCGCCGACCTGGGGCCGCGCGACGCCGCCGCCGCGGGGCCGCGCGAGCCGAAGCGCGGTCCCGCCTGGGCCCTCGACTCCGACACCCTCGCCCTCGGCCTGCACATCGACTTCGACCACCAGGAACGCAGGCCGGACGTACGTCCGGGGCCGGGCACTCCGCCGAGCGGGACACCAGCGGTGCGGCGTCCGGCCTGGGCGGCGCGGCGCCCGACGTCCGTGGGACTGCCGGTCGAGGCCCGCGAGCCGGGCTCGGAGGCCTCGCTGGGACCGTCGGAGACACCCGAGGTGGACGCCCCGTTCGAGGCGCGGACCCCCGAGAACACTCCGTCCGGGGCACGGAGCACGGCAGCCGGCCGCCCGCCCGCCGAGGCCGGGCCCGCCGCCGACGCCCGACCGGCCACCGACGACCGGCGGCCGCCGAGCGACCCGCCGCTGTCCCTGCGCGAGCGCGTCCTGCACCCGTCGAAACCCGGCGTAGTCCTCGGCTGCCTCCTCATCTCGGCGCTGCTCCTCTACTGGGTGCCCGCGCTGAGCCTCGACGACAGCTCCCTGGCCCGCATGGGCGGCCTCGGCCTGATCTCCGTACTCCCGCTGCCCACCCTCGTCGGCGCGGCCCTGCTGGTCACGGTCTTCGCCTCACTGCTCTGGATGAACAGCGAGCACCGGGGCCTGCTGCTGATCACCCTGCTCGCCACGGTCGTGTCCCTGCACGCGCTGCCGGCCGTCATCGAGACCGAGCCACGGTTCGCGACGGCCTGGCAGCACCTCGGGTTCCTGGACTACATCGACCGCACGGGGTCCGCCGTACCGGACCTGGACGCCCGCTGGAGCTGGCCCGGCTTCTTCGCCGCGGCCGCGTTCGTCGCGAAGGCCTGCGGGGTCACCGACCTCTCCGAGGTCATCCGCTGGTGGCCGCTCACCATCCAACTCCTCTATCTGGCACCGATGTTCCTGCTCGTCCGCTCGATGCGGGCGAGCTGGCGAGCCAAGTGGACGGGCATCTGGTTCTTCACCCTCTGCGGCTGGGTCGGCCAGGACTACTTCTCCCCGCAGGGCTTCACCTACCTGCTGTACCTGATGTTCGTGGCGATCCTGCTCGTGTGGTTCCGGGCGCCGCGCGTGCTGTGGGCGGCACGGCGGCCGGGCGAGGCCGAGGTCGAGCCGACGGACCGCCGGCAGCGGGCCGTGCTCCTCGTGATCCTGATCGGGCTGTTCGCGGCCACCGTCCCGGCGCACCAGCTCACCCCGTTCGTGATGCTGGGCGTCCTCGCGGTCCTCGTCCTCATCGGCCGCTCCGAACTGCGCGGTCTGCCCATCCTGTTCGCCGTCCTGGTCGCCGTCTGGGTCGGCTTCATGGCCGAGCCGTACTGGTCGGGCCACTTCGACGACCTGTTCGGCGGGGTCGGCGGCGTCGGCAGCAATGTGTCGACGTCGGTCTCCGGCCGTATCCAGGGCGGCAGTTCCACCCACAAGCTCGTGCTGTACACCCGGGTGCTGCTGGCCGGCGGTCTGATGGCCTTCGCCTGCTGGGGCTGGTGGCGGCGGCGCGAGCACAAGTACCGCGAGAGGTCACTGCTCGTCCTGACCTTCGTCCCGTTCCTCGGCTTCGGCATGCAGTCGTACGGCGGCGAAATGGCCCTGCGGGTCTTCATGTTCGCCGTCCCGGGCGCGGCCCTGCTCGCCGGACTCGCCCTCTTCCCGCGCACCGGAGTCACCGCGAAGGAACGCGACAAGGACCGGGTGAGCCTCGCCCCTATCGCCGCCCTGATGGCGGGCCTGCTCCTCATGGGCGGCTTCCTGGTGGCCCGTTGGGGCAACGAACCGTTCGAGCGGATCAGGCCGGGCGAGGTCACGGCCATGAACTACGTGTACGCGCACGACGATCCGACGGTCCGGCTGCTGTGGCTGAGCAACGACACCCTCGACAACGTGACACCCGCGATGCCGTGGGGCGCCAGGGACATGGAGAAGGTGCAGTACGTGCCCACCCTCGCGCCCGCCGACCCGGTCCTGGTGTCCGGGCTGGTCAAGGCGCTCAAGGACGCGGGCCCGAACTCGTATCTGATGATCAACCGCAGCCAGGTGGTCTACCTCCAGCTGGACGTGGGTTATTCGGCGACCTGGGAGTCGCGGCTGATCACCAACCTCGACGACCGGCAGGAGCTGAAGAAGGTCCTGGTCAACGACGACGTCACGATGTACACGCTGCGCAAGCAGCCCGAGGGCACCGTCCCACGGGCTGATCCCGGCCCGATCGGACCGCAGGTGACCTGGACGCCGTGGTCGGTCGTCGGCGGCCTCGCGGCCGTCGCCCTCATCGTGCTGCTGACGGCACGGGAGATCGTACGGGTCGCGGTGCGGCCCGGCGTACGGCAGTTGCAGTGGCTGCAGAGCAGCTTCTGGTTCTCGCTGCCCCTGCTGGCGGTCCTGCTGGCCTCACTGGTGCAGCGGTTCCTGACGATGAAGTGAGGGCGGAGCGGTGGGTACGCGGGGTGAGGTGGCTCGACCGGACTACCGGCTGAGCCACTTCACCTCGTACGCGCCCATCTCGAACCGCTTCCCGTCGACCTTCGCGCTGATCGACCGGTCCAGGGTGTTGACCACGAGGACGGTCCTGTCGGAGCCGAGGACACGCACGTTGGGCACGTCGTCCGCGGCGACGGGGATCTTCTCGTACGCCGTCCCCGGCGGGAACGCCTTGCCGAAGCGGGAGATCAGGTCGTACAGGGGGAGTTCCTTCCCCCCGCCGGCGGTGTCGGTCGGTGTCCACAGGCAGCCGGCGCAGCCGGAGCCCTTCTCCTTCTCCGGGTTCCAGTAGAAGCCCGAGGAGGCGCCGCCCCTGACCATCGCGATCATGCCGCTCGCCTGGACGGCGACCCGCCGGGTCTCGGACCAGCCCTTGCGCTCGTCGTTGCCGTCGGCCGGTTCCACGTAGTACTCGGCCCACCACAGCGGCAGTCCGCGGGTCCGCTCGCGCACCCACTTGCCGACGGCCGTGAGCTTGTCGGTGGCCGCGAACTCGTCGGGCAGCATGTCGTCGTCGTTGGTGTAGCTGGAGCCGTCCACGACCACGAAGTCGGCGCCCGCCTTGTGTTCGTTCCAGTAGTCGAAGGCGTCGAGGACCCGCTGGTCCATGGCGCCCCAGGTGCCCTTCACGGTCGGGGACGCGTCCTGTGTCTGACGTGGGTCGAAGCTGTCCATGACCAGGTAGGGGCCGCCCACCATGATGTCCTTGTCCACCTTCTTCAGCGCCTCGTAGACCAGGTTGTAGAGCTTGGTGTAACCCTCGTAGTCCCAACGGCCCTTGCTGTCGTTCCAGAAGCCCTTGAACTCGTTCCAGACGATGAAGTGCCGTATGTCCGGATAGCGCTTGGCGACGGTCGCGGCGAGCTCGGCGAAGTCCGCGAAGTGGGACGGTTCCGGGGCCGTCTCCAGGGACGACTGGCTCCAGTCGGTCTTGTCGGCGCCGGACTTGCCGCCCTTCATCCAGTCCGGGGAGCAGCACAGCGTGACGATCGGAGTGCCGCCCGACCTGCGGATGAAGTCGATGCGGCTGTCCATCTCGGAGAAGTCGTAACGCCCTTCGGACGGCTCGGGGTTGCCCGCCCCCCAGCCCATGATGTGCTGGTTCTGCGGCAGCGACACCTCGTTCTCGCCCAGCAGCCCCTCGACCCGCTCGGTGGCGGCGTCACTGCCCTCGTCGGCGCTGAACTGGGTGTGGGTGAAGCCCCAGCCCACCTCCGGCCGCGGCGTCTCGGGCGGAGTGACGGGTGTTCCGTGCACCTTGTCCCCGTCGCGGGTCGTGCCCGCGGTGCTCCCGCCGTCTCCCGGCAGGGTGTTGAGCAACGTCACCACCAGCGCGAGCACGGCCACGCCGACGCCGATCAACGCGGTGAGGCGCCATCGTCCCGCCCCCGAATTCCACCCATGACGTCCCATCATGGGCCACAGTAACCGGGGGCATCCGGCGTGGGACAGATCTCGTCGCACCACAGCCCTGTAACAGGACGGAGGGAGTACACCGGAAGGGCGGGACCTCACACGACACACCCGACGCACCGCGGAAACCGGGTGCACAGGGCGCCCGGGTGACAGATCATGGCGACATGTCTGCGAACCCACACGACGCTCTGCCGATCAGGCTCAACGTCGACGACAGCGACTCGCCGTCGGACGTCGTCGACGCGCTGTTCCTCGGTCGCTTCGCGACGGGCGAGCAGCCGCACTCGCACGCGGCGAACATCGACCGCGTACGGTCCGGGGCCACCCTGCTCCCGCCGGGCGCCCGGGTGCTGCGTTCCGCGCGCGACGACGACCGCAGCGCGACGCTCGCCGAGGGCGACGGCTGGACCCTGCTGGTGTCCCGCTGGAACCGGGGCGCCGACGTCACCGTGACCGCGACCAGCGTCGAGCTGGCCGAGAAGGTGCTGAAGCAGGCGACGGACGGCGCGGCGGACGAGCCGGAACCGCAGCCGGAGAACGTGACGATGGGCTTCTGGTACGTGTCGCCGCGCCGGGGCCCGCACCGCACGACCCGGCAGATCTCGGCGGGTACGTGGGAGGAGGTCCGCGCCAACTACACGGCACCGGTGGCGGACGCCATGGACCACCTGATGAAGACCACCCCGGAGGACATCGCGGGCCGGCTGCTGCTGCTCCACGGTCCGCCCGGCACCGGCAAGACCTCCGCCCTGCGCACGCTGGCCCGTTCCTGGCGCGACTGGTGCCAGGTGGACTGTGTGCTGGACCCCGAGCGCCTCTTCTCCGACGTCGGCTATCTGATGGACATCGCGATCGGCGAGGAGGACGGCACCGGGAAGGGCCGCTGGCGGCTCCTGCTCCTCGAGGACTGCGACGAACTGATCCGCGGCGAGGCCAAGCACACCGCGGGCCAGGCGCTCTCCCGGCTGCTCAACCTCACCGACGGACTGCTCGGCCAGGGCCGCAACGTCCTCGTGGGCGTCACGACCAACGAGGACCTGGAGCGCCTCCACCCCGCCGTCGTCCGCCCCGGCCGCTGTCTCGCCCGGATCGAGGTCGGACCGCTCACCCGCCGCGAGGCGGTGGGCTGGCTGGGCACCGAGGAGGGCGTCTCGCGCGAGGGCGCGACCCTCGCGGAGCTGTACGCGCTGCGCCGCGGGACGACTCCGACCTCGGTGCCGGACCAGCGCGAAGGGGCGGACGCGGGGCTGTATCTGTAGGTGCCGCGGGGCGGGCCGGAGTCGGGGGTCGGGGCTAGGAGCCGTCCTCGTAAGCCGCTCTCAGGGCGTCCCGTACGGCGTCCAGGGCGGCGTTCTCGGTCAGGCCGAGCCGTCGCGCCCGGTCGGCGTAGGCCTGCGCGGCCGTCGCGGCCTCGCGTGACGCGGCGTCTCCGGCCGCGGCCACGAACGTTCCGTTGCGGCCGCGCGTCTCGATCACCCCGTCCGACTCGAGGGCCCGGTAGGCCTTGGCGACGGTGTTGGCCGCGAGGCCGAGCGACTCGGCCAGCCCCCGTACCGTGGGCAGCTTGTAGCCGACCGGCAGCGCGCCGGACCGGGCCTGCTCGGAAATCTGGGCGCGCACCTGCTCGTACGGCGCGGCCCCCTCTGCGATGCGGATCTTCAGGGTCACGCGGCGATTCTCCCGTACCCGCGGAAAGCGATTCTCCCGTACCCGCCGGAAAATGAGGGGCATCCTGACGCGGCCCACGCGTAGCGTGCGATGCCATGACCGTGATCGTTCGCGAGCTGCGCCACGGGGACCCGGTGGATGCCGCGGGTTTCGCCCGTATCCGTCACCAGGCCCTCCCGTTCATGCTCTTCACCCCCGATTCCGTCGTCTACGACCTGGAGCAGGCCCATCCCGACTCCCATTACCAGCCCTTGCTGGCGGAGGAGGACGGCGAGCTGATCGGCACAGCGCAGGTGGGCCTCGTGCACGACAGCCCGGAGCCCGGCCAGGGATACGTCAATATCTATACGCACCCGGAGCGGACGGGGCGCGGCGCGGGTTCGCTGCTGGCGCGCTCCGCCGAGGAGCGGCTCGCCGCCCTGGGCGCGACCAGGCTGCACGCCTGGGTGCTGGACGCGCCCGCGTACCGCGCCTTCGCGGAGAAGCGGGGCTACCGCGCGGCGCGCTCGGCGCACTTCCTCCGCCTCGACCTGGCGAACGGCACCCTGCCACCGCTCCAACCCCCGCCGCCCGGCGTGGAGTTGCGCACCGGAGCGGACTTCGCCGACGACCCGCGGCCGCTGTTCGAGCTGGACGCGGAGACGCTCCTCGACGAACCGAGCGACGTCGACCGCGAGTTCACGGACTACGAGGCCTGGCTGACGGAGACCTGGCACCACCCCCTCCTCAGCCATGAGCTCACCTCCGTGGCGCTCGTCGACGGGCGCCCGGCGGCGTTCAGCGCGGCCCGCACCGACGGAGGCACCCGCTACGGCACCGTGATGACGGGCACCGGCCGCGCCTTCCGGGGACGCGGTCTCGCCAAACTCGCCAAGAACCACTCCCTGCACCGGGCCCGCTCGGCCGGGTACAAAAACGCGTTCACGGGCAACGACTCCGGCAACGGGCCGATGCTGGCGATCAACAAGTGGTTCGGTTACGAAATCTGCGCGACGGAGGTGAAGTATGTCCGTGACCTCGGCTGACACGCCCGGCTCGTTGGAGATCGTGCTCGTCAAGGCAGGCCGTACGAAGATCAGTTACCCGGCCGAGCTGCTCGCCGACGACGGCAACCGGGTGGTCGTGCGCGCACCCTGGGCGGGCGACACCGTCCGCGACTTCGGCTTCGTACGGTTCGAGCAGGGCGATGTCTTCACGGAGTACTACTGGCGGGACCGCTGGTACGCGGTGAAGGAGGTCCGGGACGCGGCTGGCGTGCGCAAGGGCTGGTACTGCGACATCACCCGCCCGGCGACCGTCTCCGGAGGCCGGCTGGTCGTCGAGGATCTCGACCTGGACCTGTGGCGCTCGGCCGACGGCACGGACGTACTGCGCCTGGACGAGGACGAGTTCGCGGAGAGCGGCCTGGCGGCCACCGACCCGGCGGCCGCGGCCGCCGCCGAGAAGGCGCTGGACGACCTCGAACACCTGGCCCGCGAGGGCGGCTTCGAAGCACTGCTGGCGTAGACGGAGGAGGGGGCTGACGGGTCGGACGGGGCGGACGGGTCCTCGGAAAACCTGGGCGGAGGCGAAGAGGCCGGCGACCCCGCCGGCGCCGGCGAACCGAGCGGCGACACGACGCACGATGGCACGACGGACGGCGGCACCGGTGACGAAACGAGTATCGCCGCCACCGGTGACGGCACAACGGGCGGCGGCACCTGCGACCGCACAGCGAACGGCGTCGGCCCGTGCCGCCGCCGGTTGAGCGAGTGGCGCCAGTCAGAAGGTGGCCACCACGGCGTACCGCTCGTCGTCGACGTCCCGCCCCCACAGCCGCGCGTCGCCCGAGAGTGGCTCCATGCGCAGGTCGGCGGCGTCGGACACCAGGGGCCGGAGCAGGGCGGTCAGCCGCTCGGCGGACATACCGACCGGACTCACGGTCCCCCACACGCCCTCGACGAGCACCAGCCGCCCGCCCGGGCGCAGAAGTCCGCGCCAGTGCCGCAGCACGCGCTCGGGATCGGGCAGCGCCCACAGGACATGGCGGCTGAGCAGGACGTCGAAGCGCTGCTCGCCGACGGGCGGTGCCACCGCGTCACCTCTGAGGAACACCGCGTCACGGCCTGCTAGCTTGGCGCGGGCCAGGTCGATCATGCGCGGCGAGAGGTCGACGCCGGTGACCCGGTGCCCCCGCTCGGACGCGATGAGTGACAGGCTGCCGGTGCCGCAGCCCACGTCGAGCACATCGCCGGGCCGCTCGGGCAGCCAGTCCCGCAGCCGGGCGGCCCAGGCCTCGCGGACCAGAGGGTCGCGCAGGCCGTGGTCGGGCTCCTCGTCGAAGGTCGCGGATTCCGCGTCCCAGTCGACACTCGCCCCGGGATTCATGCCACTGTTACTCACCATGCGCCCCAGGGTGACACCCGCCACTGACAGTCGACGGGTGACCGCCCCGACCATCGACAGGTGACCGCCGCCACAGACAGAACGCGACCGATGAGGAACTCTCCCCGAAAGGGTCTACCTCCGTACAACCGCGGAATCCGGTAGACGCAAGGAGGCAGCCATGCGCCGTGTGACCGTGCAGAAGCCCCTGAGGAAGTCGGACTCCCGCCGCGTACGGGACGAGCCCGACGAGCGCCCCGCCGAGCGCCCCGAGGTCCGAAAGGACATCGCGCGCACCTGGTGGCCGGACGGCTGAGCCGCCGCGCCGCTCCCGGCGCGGAAGAACACCGCCGGATCAACGGCCCGCGGTGGTCATCGCCGGATCAGCGACGTGCGCTGGTCACCGTCAGGTCCGCGACGTGCGCTGGTCACCGTCGGACCCACCGTCGGACCGACGCCTTGTGGTGGACACCGATCGGCCGCTCGCGGTGGACACGGTCAGGTCAGCAGCTTGCCGTGGACACGGTGGACACGTCAGGTCAGCCGCTTGCGGTAGTGGATCCGGTCGTACGGCCCGTCCGCGCGCCGCTCGATCACTTCGTACCCGTACCTCGGGTAGATCTTCTGGTTCTCCCACATCATCGCGTTCGTGTAGAGCCTGATCTCGTCCAGGCCGAGCGCACGAGCGTGTGCCTCCACGAAGCGCAGCAGCCGTCCCCCGATGCCCCGGCCATGGACCTCGGGGCGGACCGCGATGATGTCGAGGTACAGATGGTCCGGTTCCGCGCGCTCCTCGACGACCACGAGCCCCGTCACCGGCTCCCCCGTGACGAACACCCGCCCGGCGGCCACGTTCGCCGCGTGGTCCGCTTCCATGGGCACCGGAACGAGCCCGATGCGCTCGACGTAGGGCTGGAACGCGGCGTCGATCACGGCCTTCACGGCGGGCACGTCGGCGGCGACGGCCGCCCGCACTCCGAACTCCTCGGGCGTCTCCCCGAACTCCTCGGACGTCTCTGTCATGCCCGAACGCTATCTACCTGATCGCAGCCTCAGCACTCCCTTAACAGCGCCGTAAACACCCATAGGCCAGCAGAGCATGTTTTCGCGCAGGTCAGAGGTATGCCTTCGAGGGATCCCCTAGGTAATGGGAGCCAAACAGGGAGCCACGGTCGAAGAATCAGACGGTTTCCCGCGTCTCAGTCGATCTCGCCGTCCTCAGCCTCGTCTCCGAAGATGTGGTCCATGGCTTCCGCGCCCTCGGCGATGACGGGACGCAGTTGCTTGCGATAGACCCTCTCGGTCGTCCCGCTGCCGTTGTGCCCTACGAGACGTGAGATCACTTCGATCGGGATCCCATAGTCCGACAGGACAGACACAAAGCTCGTCCGCAGCTCGCGTGGAGTCCAAGCCTGCGGATCCTTGAAGCCGGCCTCCTTTAAGAGGGTCCTGAAGTTCCGGCGCACGTTCAGGGCACTGCGACGTTCACCCGCCACCGTCGGGAATACAAGCCGCTCGTCCGTCCACTCCTCGCCGGCCGCGAGGCAGGCGGCCCGCTCGCGGCACTGGTGAGCCTTCATGACGGCGACAGCTTGCTGCGGCATGGCCAGCGAGCGCCGGCTCTTCCGGGTCTTCGTGTCCCCGTGCTGACGCACCGAGCGCCAGACGTTCACGTGCGGCTTCTCGTTCCCTGAGCGCGTGAGGTGGATATGCGACCAGGTCAGGGGCCTCGCTTCCTCCGGCCGAACCCCTACGAGCAGCGAAAGCACCACGTACGCGTGGACCCAGCTGCCATCCTTGGCTCGAAGAACCGCCGCAGCCTGTTCCAGAGACAGCGACTTGCTCGGCCGCCCCGCTCGCCCCTCCGGTGCTCCCGGCCAAAGTCGCTACGCTGACCTGATGATCAAGGTGGCGCCACCACGCCACGACGAGCAGGAACTGCGGGGAACTTGCCAACTTGTGCGGTTGTTCATTCCTCGTTGCCAGCGCGGATCACGTTTTCTTCGCAATCTGCTGCGATATCCCATGCGCCTTCGGCGTTCTCGGTCAGATCGTTGTCCTCGATCACGCCTCCACCGCCCTCGTGAATATACACCGCCTCATATCCGTTTCCGTTGATTCGATTAGCGCGCAAAATAGGTTTGCCGCCGGTCTTTATCTCCACCCCTGTCAGAGTGTTGGCGCTTATGTCGTTGTCCTCCAGCGTGCCCGAACCGCTTTCGTAGATAAAGACGCCGCTTGCCTTGTTGTCATGGATCCGGTTGCGGCGCAGGGTGGGCTCGCCGCCGGTTTTTATCGCCACCCCTGCCAGGGTGCTGGTGCTGATGTCGTTGTCCTCCAGCGTGCCCGAACCGCTTTCGTAGATAAAGACGCCGCTTGTCTTGTTGTCATGGATCCGGTTGCGGCGCAGGGTGGGATCGCTGCCGGTTTTTATCTGCACCCCTGTCATGGTGTTGGCGCTGATGTCGTTGTCCTCCAGCGTGCCAAAACCGCCGTCATCGATATAGACGCCGACCTTGTTGTCATGGATCCGGTTGCGGCGCAGGGTGGGCTCGCCGCCGGTTTTTATCGCCACCCCTGTCAGAGTGTTGGCGCTGATGTCGTTGTCCTCCAGCGTGCCCGAACCGCTTTCGTAGATAAAGACGCCGCTTGCCTTGTTGTCATGGATCCGGTTGCGGCGCAGGGTGGGCTCGCCGCCGGTTTTTATCGCCACCCCTGTCATGGTGTTGGCGCTGATGTCGTTGTCCTCCAGCGTGCCAAAACCGCCGTCATATACGAAGACGCCGCCCTGTTTGCTGCCGTGGATTTGGTTGCGGCGCAGTCGTGGGTCAGCACCATCGTGGATGGCTACGCACGCGAGCCCCCGGCTGGTAATGTCGCAGCCTTCAAGTTCCAGCCGTCCCTGGGTGACGTCTACGCCGTACCAATTACCTCCGGCTTGGTGAAGTGTCAGGTTCTCGACCCGTCCGATGCTGGTCTGAAACATGAGCGCATCAGCATCAGACGAACGGATCTCGATATCGGCGACCGGACCATCACCGAGGATTTCCAACGGTTTGTCGACCAGCAGGCCCTCCATATACAGGCCTGGACGGACCAGAATTCGATCACCCGGTTTTGCTGCCTTGATAGCTGCGCCGACTGTAGTGAAATCCCCCCGATGATACGGATCAACAATGTGGGTCGGCGGGGTGGACTTGGTCGTAACCCTAACCGTTCCCCTCTTTTCGATCGACTCTGACGCTGCTCCTATAATCCTTGTGGGTCTGCCGGGATCCGGAGCGGAATCAAGCGGTCTCCAGAATGCATCCCGCATCCGCGACGCGAGTTGCGCGACGGTCTTGCGTACTGGTGGTGAGGTAAACGGTTCGAACCGCAATTCACGCCAGTCGGCATACTGCCGTGAGGCCAGCATTCGGGCCATTTCATCCTCTTCGCGAAGCTCAGGATCATCCAGCTCCGCTGCGCTGATGTAATACACGGGAAGGATCAAATCTTGGCGACTCAGGTCAGTTTCCCGTTTCAGGAACCGCGCCACCTCTGCCCTGCAAGCAGAACTGTGGAAAAAGCTAGGCGTAATGACGACTAGCAGCAATGTAGCCGCATCCAGAGCGTTATCGATGCGCTGCTGCCAATTCTCTCCCCACTGAATGTCATTACGATCCTGAAAGATCTCAAATTCCTGGTCGGTCTGCGCCCTGACTTCGCTAGCAAGACGTTCTCGGAACTGGGTGACGAGCCCGTCATCGTGCTGGTCATTGAAGCGGACGTAGCTCATGAACGCGGCAGGCCTACCCGACATTCCTTCTCATCCTCTCCGTGACAACGTGCCACGCAGCCAGCCAACTATCGATGAACCCTTCAGCGGGGACTGTTTGCACGGCTGCTGATGTTGGGCTGCTGAGATGCGATGCCAATCCAGCTGCCCATTTCCTCGCGCTCGATGGCTGTGACGTTGGCGGCGAGCACCGCGTCACGGGTTGCTACGTCGTCGTACGGCGCGGATCCAGTCCGGTACAGCCTGCGCTCGGCCTCCACTGCCTCACGCGCCCTGCTGAAGCGTAGGTAGTTCTCCTGCGAGTGGAAGATGGTTCGAGCACCCGTCATAACCACGACGATCGCCCCCAGGACTGCGGGAATCACGGTGTTACCGGGCCAGATTGCCGCACTCACCGGGATCGCGGCGGCTACCACCAGCGCCAACGTTTCGTTGACTTTGTATACCCTCCGGTTCCCGATTGCGGCACCGCGGTACCAGGTGTAGCTATCGTCCGCGAGCGACATGGCGTACGAAGGGGGGCATCGTCGAACTCTGAACCGCTCATTCGACCTCCAGCCGTCCCAGTGTCTGACATGAGGGAACCTCACAGGAAAGGGACGCGCACAGAACCTGCCAGAACAGGCCTCCTTCGATTTGGGGGGTTCACACCTCTGGCAATTCCTTCGGTCCCCGGCCGGACCAACCACCCAGCCAACGGTTCAGCCGTCTTGCGGTCCAACCCGGTTCCCACCGCCAGGCCATGGCAGCCACCACGCTACGCTGCTTTCCGCTTCTGCCCACTCTGCTTGGGGCCAGCGCATCGGCATCCCCCTGGTGTGGGCTCACTTTCCAGTGTGCGCCAACCGCAGAAGTCCGCAACTGCGCACTAGGTATTAGGGTTGTCAAGTATCAGTGCTGGCCAGAACGTTCCTATGACTTAAGGACGTTAGGCATCTGAATCCGCGACGCAAACCTGAGGCAGAGGAGAATGACGTGTCCTGTCGTCGATCTACCTGACGCGGCGCCAGGTAGCGAAGTCTAAGGTCAGAGGTCGCGCGTTCCGTCGTCTCTCCGAAGGCGGTACTCGCGCCAGCCGTGGACTATCCGTGGACTCATCCGGGCTTGGTCAGCCGCGCCCGAGCCCTGACCTACTGCGTTACCTTGCTGTCAAGTGGCCTCCGGAGCCGTGTCGTCATTCACGGCTAAGCTTTGCCGTTGGTTTTCGTGACAGGCACACAGTGACCATCTGCCTGCACTTATGGTTCCTCCGGACAACGGCTGAGGGGGACTGGTGCGATATAGCGCTCTGCCTTGGATGATCTTTGCTGCTGTGCTGCTGCTTGCCGGCTGCACGTCAGTCGATGACGTCTACTGGGATGCATTTTCCGTAGGCGAGGAAGTGTCCGGGACCTACGAGACTTCCGCGCGGCCAGCTGACTGTTCGGGCAAGGAGGGCGCTGAGGCCATCATGTATGGCGCCGGGTGGAACAGCCCTACACAGTTCTGGACCGACGACGAATGCGGAAGGCGGATGCCCGACACGTCGGAGCGGCAGGTGTGGCGAGAGGGCTGTCGAGACGGAGCCAACGACTCGCCGAACTATGAGCAGTACGGCCCCCGTCCCTTGCCGCCGGACGGTCGCAAGAAGGAGTCGTGCCAGAACCGTGCCAGATCGTGCGGGGAACCACGGGGAATGGCGGGGTCCAAGCCGTCGGCCAGGCAGGTTACAAAGCCGGTCCGCCGCAGGTCAGCCCGGCAACCACCGGTAGAGAACCCAAGCTTCCCAAGCTGAGGTACCGTCAGAGGTTCTGACGAGGACCGCTTTGCTTTCCAGGCAGTACGACTTGCGTTGGGCACACCAGCCCAAGACGGAGGCTCCATCCAAGTTGCCTCCGGGACGAGATCTCTGTCCGCACGTTGAGCGGTACTGAAACAGGTCGTCAGCGATCGACGCGACCTGCACCCAGGTTGGGGCCTGAGCCGGGCCGTCTGTGGGCCGTCGGAGGCTGGCCCGCAGTGACCACCAACGACCGTGGACGGCCGGTAAAACGCAGGTCACCGGCGCCGTGGCGCGGATCGTTCGAGGGTCGTCCGGCGTCGCACAAGTTCCTGCGCAACAAGCGCCAGGAGTGGGAAGAGTCCCGCTCCAAGGTGACCGCCTCCAAGCTGCGGAGGGCCCTGCCCCTGCTGTAGACGCGGAGTGGCGCGGGAACGGCTTCTAGAGCTGGCGGTCGTTGGGAGCCATACGGGGAGCCAACCGAAGCGTCCGACGACGGACGAGCGCGGACCGCTGCGGACAGCGGCAGCACTCGGCAGCAGGTGATACCGGCCTCCCCAATCCCCCTTCCTGAGCCCCCCGTTAGCTCTGCCTTAACAGCGCCATAAGGATCTCCATCACCCGCCTCCAGCAGGCGATTCAACGGTTTTCAGGGGCTAGTTTTCTGATCGCCCCCCACGGGATCCCCGCACGGAACGCCATGCGGCACTCGCCCCACGCACCAGAACCGTTCGAGGAGTTGCCCCATGTCCGCAGGCCGCAAGGCCGTCGGCGTCGCCGCCCTCGGCATCGCCCCGCTCGCCCTGTCCGCGCTGGCCGCCGCGCCGGCCTCGGCACACGGCTCGATGGGGGACCCGGTGAGCCGGGTGGCCCAGTGCTACGCGGAGGGTCCGGAGAACCCCAGGTCGGACGCCTGCAAGGCGGCTGTCGCGGCGGGCGGCACCCAGGCGCTCTATGACTGGAACGGCATCCGCATCGGTGACGCGAACGGCCGGCACGAGGCGCTGATACCGGACGGCAAGCTGTGCAGCGCGGGCAACGCCGAGTTCAAGGGTCTCGACCTGGCGCGCTCCGACTGGCCCGCGACGAGCGTGGGCAGCGGCTCGTACACCTTCAAGTACCGGGTGACCGCACCGCACAAGGGCACGTTCAAGGTCTACATCACGAAGGCCGGTTACGACCCGTCCCAGCCGCTGGCCTGGGACGACCTGGACCTGACGCACCCGGTCGCGACGGTCACCGACCCGGCCGCCTCGGGCGGCTTCTACACCTTCTCCGGGACCCTCCCGGAGCGCTCCGGCAAGCAGCTCCTGTACGCGGTCTGGCAGCGTTCGGACAGCCCGGAGGCCTTCTACTCCTGCTCCGACGTCGCGTTCGGCGGAAGCGGTGGCACCGCCGCGGGCGGCGGCAAGGACGCGGGCGGCGGCAAGGGCTCGGGCGGCACCTCTCCCGCGCCGAGCGCCTCCGCGCCCTCCGACGAGCAGATCGAGGACGGCAGCGACAAGTCGACCGTGGAGCACCACGGCCACGGTGACAACGACGCCGGCACCTCGGCGGAGCCGACCCCGAACACGGACGCCGCCGGGGGCGCCGAGTCCGCCGATGGCACCGAGACCGGCGACGGCACCGAGACCGCTCCGGGCGCCGCGGAGAACCAGCCGGAGGCCGCCGGTTCCTCCGAGAGCCTCGCCGAGACCGGCGGTGACTCCTCCACCTCGTACATCGCGATCGGCGGCGCCGCCGCTCTGGCGCTCGGTGCCGCGGCGCTGTTCGCCTCGGTGCGCCGACGCGCGGCGTCCGACGGCCGGCACGGCCGCTAGAACGCCGGACGACTCCGGGGGCTGACCGGCGGCTCAGGCCGGACAGCCCCCGGCGGCGTGCTCAGCCGTCCGCGTCCGGAACGTGTACCGGACGCGGACGGACGAACGATCACACCGGCATGCCAGGTCGGGCGTGGGCGGACGAGCACTCCGCCGGCCCGGTCAGCTGAACACGGACGCGCAGGTGGTGGCGGAGGCGTGTGCCGGGTCGAGGGCGTTCGCGACCTCGTGGTACGCGATCCGGTCGAAGAGCCCGATGGCCACGTGCTCGGAGAGGTCGAGCCCGCACAGGTTCTGCAACAGGACGTTGTGGACGTCGGATCCGCTCAGGAACCCGGAGTTGTACGGCGTGACCACCTCGTCGTACTTGGTGGCGATGACCGTGTAGTGGACGCCGGCGACGGTGTCGCCGCCCGCGTTGAGCTTGGTCAGGAACGCGGAGCCGGTGACCTGGTCCGCGAGTCCCGGAGTCGCAGTCGACAGCAGGTCCTCGGCTCCCGGGAAGTACGGCAGCAGATTGGCGAGGCCGTTGAGATTCGTGCCGTGGTTGTCGGGAGCGATACCGACGAGGGCGTTCACCTTGGCGGCTCCGCCGAGGAACTTGAGGTAGTAGCGGGGCATCATGCCGCCCTGCGAGTGACCCACCACGTCGGCCTTGGCGGCGCCGGTCGCCGCGAGCACCTTGTCGACGAAGACCTTGAGCTGTTCGGCCGACTTGTCGATGGGTCCGAGGCCGTTGAAGAAGGGGACGCCGGGCAGTTGCCCGTAGTCGAGGGAGAAGACGCAGTACCCGCGGCTGGTCAGGTAGGGCGCGAGGGCCAGCCAGTTGTCGACGGAGTTCCCGAAGGTGCCGTGGACGAGGACGACGGGGCGGGGATGGGTGGCGGACGGCTTGCACGCGTAGTTGTTCCAGCCACTGCTGGGGGCGGAATCAGCTTGTGCTGTGGCGGCGGGGACGACCGCGACAGCGGTGGTCAGGAGTAGCGCGGCCAGGGGTCTGAGCACTCGCTTCCAGGGCAGCATCGAGTGATCTCCTTGCGGCTCAAGGGAGTTGTGGGGGTGTACGCCCTGTGATCCGGATCACGAGGATGCTGTTCACTCGTCAAGTTACGGGCGAGTAGCACTCGTGTGAAGTTACGCGTCAGTAAAAACTTCCAGTGATAACCGGAGCAACCGTCACGGTCGGTCGACCGTCACCAGGCGGGCCTGATCGGACCGTAGGGCGCGATGCTCAGCAAACGCGTATACAACGCGCGCATCTCGGCCTCTCCCAGCACTTCGGCCCAGGCCCGCACGGCATCCGCGGCGGCCTCTTCCGCCGCACGGGTGCACGCCCACCCCAGCTCGGTGAGCACGACGAGCCTGGCCCGCGCGTCGTCGGGATGCGGCCGCCGCTCGACATACCCCTTGCGGACGAGTTCCTCGACGAGCTGACTGGCGGCCTGCTTGGTGACCCCGAGATGGGCGGCGAGGTCGGTGACCGTCGCCCCGTCCGGCGCGATCCGAGTGAAGGCGAAGCCGTGCGCGGGCCGCAGCCCCTCGAATCCCCGGGCGACCACGCCGTCGTGGATACGTTGCGTCAGCTCACCGGCGGTGGCGAGCAGGGCGGCTGACAGGGCCATGGCCTCGGAGTTCTGCACGCATGCATTGAAACACCCTTGACGAATTGGTCAACCTGCTTGACCATGTTGCTTGAATCTTTAGTCAATCTACTTGACCAAATATCGCCAGTATCGCCGATCCAGGAGGCACCCGTGCCCGTCGTCCGCTCGTCCGAAGCCGTCGTCCACGAGATCCACGGCGGTCGTTTCGTCTCGTACGCCGCACCACGCAGCGGCAGCAAGGAGCTGTGCGCCTGGCGCACGGAGATTCCCGCGGGACACCAGGCTCCCGTGCACACCGTCAACCGCGAGGAGATCTTCCATCTCCTCTCCGGCGAGCTGCTGGTCACGCTCGACGGTCACACCGAGCGGATCGCCGCGGGCGACACCGTGATCATCAACCCGGGCGCGACCGTCGGCATCGAGAACCCGACCCAGGAGCCCGCGGTCTCCTGGGTCACCACCTCCATCGGCCTCCGGGCGGAACTGGCCGACGGCTCGGTCCTCACGCCGCCCTGGGCCAACTAGGGGCCGCCGTTCGGATCACGCGGCAGACGCGGGGCCGATCTCCGTACGGAGGGGCGGGGCGGGAAAGCGGTCCCGCCCCGCCATACGGACCTCACGCGGCCAGCGTCCCCGGCCCGATCACATGCGGGCCGAACTTCGCCCGCGCCCGGTCCGCGACCTCCTCGATGCGGCGGACCTTCTCGTCCACCGGGTCGAAGGTGAGCTGGTGGGAGGCGCGCGCGGCGGAGGTCAGACCCTCGGCGCGCAGGGCGATCGAACGGACCCGGGCGCGCTGGAGGCCGAGCGCCTCGTACATGCGGTACGCGGTGCCGGTCAGCGTCGAGGAGTGGGCGGTCGGTTCCTTGAGGGTGCGGCTGCGGGTGGTCGCGGAGCGGTCGGCGTAGCGCATGGTGAGGGTCAGCGTGCGGCAGACCTTCTCCAGGGCGCGCAGCCGGGTGCCGAGTTCCTCAGTGGCGGAGAGCAGGGCGTGGCGATGCCGGGAGGGGTCCAACTCATCGTGCTGGAAGGGGCGTTCGGTGGCGAGAGATCGCGAGGTGGCGTTCGGTACGACCCGGCTCCGGTCGATGCCGGACGCCTTCTCGTGCAGTTCGCGGCCGGCCCGGGCGCCGGTGAGGCGCTGCAGCGTGGACAGGGGTGCGGCCGCGACCTTGCCGATGGTGTCGAGACCGTACTCGCACAGGGTGCGGGTGGTGGCGCCGCCGACGCCGGGCAGCGCGGCGACGGGCCGGTCGGCGAGAAACTCCGTTACGGCGTCCGGTTCTTCGGACACGACGCGGGCCACCCCGGGTACGGCGTCCCGCAGCGCCATCCGCGCGAGCATCGGTCCGGGCCCGGCGCCGATCACGCAGTCGATCCCGTGCAGGGCGAGCGCCCGCACCCGGATCAGCGAGGCGAACTCGACGGTACCGCGCCCGAAGTAGCGCTCGGCCCCCCGGAGATCGAGCAGCGCTCCGTCGGGTGGCAGCGCCTCGACGACGGGCGTGAACTCCTCCAGAACGCCGAGGAGTTGAGGCAGGGCGGCCTCACGCATCGGAGGCAGCTGGAAACGTACGCAGAGGATGGTCATCCCGCACTCCCCGGACTCTGGTGCCACAACTTCTTTCCTCCCGCGGGTCCTTCACCCGCGGGGCGCAGATCGGCCCAGGGGTGCATCTCGTACCCCGTGGGCATCCGGATCGTCCGGCCCCCGGCCGGATCACCGTCGACCGGCTTCCCCGGCCGCCGCGGCCCCCCCGACCTCGACCTCGACCCCGGACCCGGACCCGGACCCGGACCCTCCGGATTTTCCGGCCCCTCGGGCCTCTCCGGCTCCCCCGGCTTCTCCCGCGCGGGCTCCGCCAGTCGTGCCGCCACCACGTCGAGGCCGCCCTCGGCGCGCAGCTCGACCAGTTCGGCGAGGTTCCAGGCCGCCGCGCCCACCACGCTGAGGCTGCGCGGGCCGCGGCGCTGCACCACTCCGCGCACGAGCAGGAGCCAGGAGTGGAAGACGGTGTGGGCGCAGGCGTCGTGGGAGTCGTCGAAGAAGGCGAGGTCGACCAGGCCCGTCCCGTCGTCCAGCGTGCTGAAGATGACCCGCTTGCCGGAGCGGATCGGCGGGGTCTGGGTGGCCGCCTTGGCACCGGCGACCAGGACCGTCTCACCGTGCCGCGCCTCGCGCAGCCGGCGCGCCGTGACCACGCCCAGCTCCCCCAGGAACGCGCGGTGGTCGTCCATCAGATTGCGTGAGGCGTCCATCGAGAGCACACCCAGCTCGGCGCTCAGCCGCTCCGCCGAGGACAGGTCGGGCAGCCCGGCGGAGGCGGTGTTCCGCCCGCCGGACAGCGGGAGTTGGCCTCCGCCGGCGCCCCGGGAGCCGCGGTGCAGTTCGGTCAGGTGCAGTTGCAGATCACGGCGGTTGGCGCCGAACGCGTCCAGCGCGCCGACCTGCGCGAGCCGCTGGGCGAGCGGCCTGCTCGGCCGGGCCCGCTCCCAGAAGTCGAGCAGCGAGGCGTACGGCTGTCCGTCCGCGATCCGCGCGGCCTCCGCCTCACTGATGCCGTGCACGTCGGAGAGCGCCAACCGGACGCCCCAGCGACCGACGAAGCCGGCGGAGTCGACGGAACGGGTGGAGTCGGCCGAGCCGTCAATCGGCAGAGATTCAGACACCAGTTCGATACGGTGGGCGACCGCCGACCGGTTCACGTCCAACGGCAGGATCGGCACCCCGCGCCGCCGCGCGTCCGCCAGCAGCAGCCGCTTCGGATACATCCCGGGGTCGTGCGTGAGCAACCCGGCGTAGAAGGCGGCCGGGTGATGGGCCTTCAGCCACGCCGACTGGTACGTCGGGACGGCGAAGGCGACGGCGTGCGCCTTGCAGAAGCCGTACGAACCGAAGGCCTCGATGATCTCCCAGGTGCGCGCGACGGTCTCGGCGTCGTATCCCTTCGCCGCCGCGTGCTGCGCGAACCAGAACCGGATCCGCCCCTGCGACTCGGGGTCGGAGAGCCCGCGTCGCACCCGGTCCGCCTCGTCGCGCCCGCAGCCGGTCATGATGTCGACGATGTCGATGATCTGCTCGTGGAAGACGACGACTCCGTACGTCTCCTTCAGCGGCCCCTCCAGGTCCGGGTGCGGATAGCGGATCGATGCCCGGCCGTGCCGCGCCTCGATGAACGGCCGCACCATGTCGGCGGCGACCGGCCCCGGCCGGAAGAGCGAGATGTCGACGACGAGGTCGTGGAAGGTCGCGGGCTGCAGGCGTCCGACCAGGTCCCGCTGGCCCGGCGACTCGATCTGGAAGCAGCCCAGCGTCTCGGTCGACTGGATGAGCCGGTACGTCGCCGGGTCACCCGGCGCCACCGCGTCGACGTCCGGCCGGTCCCCCGTGGCCCGCTCCACCTCGGCCACCGCGTGCGCCATCGCGGACTGCATCCGCACGCCCAGTACGTCGAGCTTGAGCAGCCCGAGGTCCTCGACGTCCTCCTTGTCGAACTGCGACATGGGAAAGCCCTCGCCGCTGGTCGGCATGACCGGCGTACGGGCGAGCAGGGAGGCGTCGGAGAGGAGCACCCCGCACGGGTGCATGGCGATGCCGCGCGGGAGGGCGTCGAGGGATTCGACCAGGTCCCACAGCTTGCCGTATCTGTCCTTCTCCCCGGCCAGTGCGCGCAGTTCGGGGAGTTCGTCCATGGCCGCGCGGGCGTCGCGGGCGCGGATGTGCGGGAAGGCCTTGGCGATCCGGTCGATCTCTGCCGGGTCCAGGGAGAGGGCGGCGCCGACATCGCGGATGGCGTGCCGGACCCGGTAGGTCTCGGGCATGGAGACGGTCGCGACCCGCTCGGTGCCGAACCGGCCGATGATCGCGCGGTAGACCTCCAGACGGCGCGCGGACTCCACGTCGATGTCGATGTCGGGCAGCACCGGGCGGCGCTTGGACAGAAAGCGTTCCATCAGCAGCCGGTGCTCGACGGGGTCGGCGTGCGCGATACCGAGGAGGTGGTTGACCAGAGAGCCGGCCCCGGAGCCGCGCGCCGCGACCCGGATGCCCATCTTCCGTACGTCGTCCACTACTTGAGCGACCGTCAGGAAGTAGGAGGCGAAGTTGTGGTGGGCGATGATGTCCAGCTCGTGATGCATCCGTTCCCAGTACGCGCGCCGGCCGGCATAGCCGCGCAGCACCATGCCCGCCGCCGCCCGGGAGGCCAGGACGCGCTGGGCGGTGCGGCGGTCCGCGCCGACGAGACGCGGTTCGGGAAAGTGCACGCCGCCGATGCCGAGGTCGTCCTCGGGGTCGACGAGGCAGGCGGCGGCGGTGGCCCGCGTCTGTTCGAGCAGCCGGTGCGCGGTGTCACGGCGGTAGCCCGCCGCCTCGACGATCCGTTCGGCGGCGCCCAGCATGGCGGCCTCGTCCTTGAGCCAGGCCTCGCCGGAGTCCAGCTCGCGCCGGGGGTCGACGGGGACGAGCCGGCGGGCGGCGTCCAGGATGTCGGCGACCGGGCCGAGGCCCGCGTCGGCGTACCGGACGGCGTTGCTGAGCACCGGACGCACGCGCTGCTCGGCGGCGAAGCCGATGGTGCGGGCGGCGAGGCGCAGGGAGCCGGGACCGGTGCCCTGCCGGCCGTGCCAGACGGCTTCGAGACGCAGGGCGTCGCCGTAGATCTCCCGCCAGGGCGCGAGCAGCCCGGCCGCGCGGTCGGGGCGGCCCGCGGCGAGTGCGCGGCCGACGTCGGAGGCGGGGCCGAGCAGCACGGTCAGGCCTTCGGCGTGGTTGTCCGGCCAGGGCAGCAGCGGCGGGCCGCCCTCCCTGCCGCCCGCATGCGTCGCCGTGACGATTCTGCAGAGGTCGGCCCAGCCGGTCGCGCCGTCCCGGGCGAGGAAGGTCGCACGGGGTGTCGACTCGTCGATGAAGGCACCGCCACGCACCGGAGTGCGGCGCCGCTCCCCCCGTACGGGCTCCCCGACCGCCAGCTCCACGCCGAACAGCGGACGGATGCCCGCCTTCGCGCAGGCCTTGGCGAATCGCACCGAGCCCGCGAGGGTGTCCCGGTCGGTGAGCGCGAGGGCGTCCATGCCCCGCTCGGAGGCACGCTCGGCGAGGCGCTCCGGGTGCGAGGCCCCGTACCGCAGGGAGAACCCGGAGGCGGTGTGCAGATGCGTGAATCCCGGCACGCACACCTCCCGACCTGTGAGTCTCGACAGACTCTCGAACACTTGTTCCCAGCTACCTCACCCCCACCATAGACCAATTATCGAACTCTTGTGCGACATCCGTTCGGACCCGTCCCACCTGCGCAAACACCCGACGGCCCGGGTGGCGGGAAGCACGGTGAGGCTCCTCGCGGCCGTGTTCCCCAGCAGGTGGCGTACAGGTCCCCGCGGCAGGGAGAACGAAGGAGCCCCGCCCCCGCGACGTGCGCGGGGGCGGGGCTCCGCCGGACCGGGGAGGCCGTCAGCCGATCTGGGCGCCGAAGGCCGAGAGCGCCTCGGGCACCGGCTGGAAGAAGGTCTCGCCGCCCGCGGTACAGTCGCCGCTGCCGCCGGAGGTGAGACCGATCGCGGTGTCGCCGGAGAAGAGCGAGCCGCCGCTGTCGCCGGGCTCGGCGCAGACGTCGGTCTGGATGAGGCCGTTGACGACGTCGCCGTTGCCGTAGTTCACGGTGGCGTCCAGGCCGGTGACCGTGCCGTCGTGCACCTGGGTCGTGGAGCCGCTGCGGGTCACCTTCATGCCGACGGTGGCGTCGCCCGCCTTGCTGATGGGCTGCGAGGAGCCGTTGTAGAGGTCGACCTCGCTCGGGTGGTCCACGCTCGCCGTGTACTTGACCAGGCCGAAGTCGTTGTCCGGGAAGCTGGACTGCTCGTTCGTGCCGATCTGGTTGCCGCTGGAGTCCGACCAGGTGGAGATCGCCTCGGTGCAGTGCCCGGCGGTGATGAAGTACGGCTGCCCGTCCTTGACCACGTTGAAGCCGAGCGAACAGCGCCCACCGGAACCACTGATGGCGTCACCACCGGCGATGAAGGGCTTGAACTCCCCCTTCGTGCGCTGGAGTTCGGCCTTGGCGCCAAGACCGTCGACGACCTTGCCGAGCTTGGCCCACTCGGTCTTGGAGACCGTGCGGTCGGCGGTGACGACGACCTTGTTGGTCTCCGGGTCGGTCGCCCAGGACGTGCCGGGGATGGCTGCGTCCTTCTTGAGCGTGCTGCGGGCGCTCGTCAGCTCGGCGAGGGAGTTCTCCACGATTCTGGCCCTGGCGCCGGCCGCCGTGACGGCCTTGGCCGCGGTCTCGTCGAGCACGTTGACGACGAGGTGCCGGGACTTCGCGTCGTAGTACGTTCCCGCCGCGTCGGCGCCCAGGTCCTCGCCGAGCGTCGAGGCGAGTTTTCCGGCCGCCGTGATGGAGAGAGTGTGCGGCGCGATGCTCTTCGGAGCCTCGCTCGCGTTCGCAGTCTGGAAGGTGACTCCGGCGGCGACCAGTGCGGCGATGCCCGCACCCGTCATGACGGCACGTCGCCGGGGAATGTGTCGGTGCTTCAACTCACGTCCTCCTGTGGGGGGTCGGCCAGGGAGGTCGTGGGGACCTCCAGGACCGGAAGGCGTATGGACATGGACCCTGAGCACGGAAAAAAGTCCGTCCCGTCGGGTCCATGCCAGTTGTTCCTCGCCCACTATTCCGAGACGCACAGGGAACACACAAGGTCGACTTCAGGACGCGTGTACGACAACGGCCGTACCCCTCCTACGCCTTGACCGTGCGTGGTCACGCCCCGTCGATCCCCACCGCAAACACTGTCCGCTGGGCATGTCATTGCAGCCTGCGAGGTCTAGTCCTGTCTTGTTGTCGACCCTTCACGGGCTCGGTCCAAGGAGGCTTCCCCGAGAGGTGGTTGCTCCTGCACCGATTGCTCGGGCTGTCGAGGGGTGAGCGGCGACGCCTGCGCGGACGTCGGAACGCCGGACTCTCGCGGGCCCGACGGACCACTCGCGCGCGGCCGACCGCCGGAACACGGCGGCCTGTTGAGGATCAGCTGCCTGTTGAGTTCGGCTCGGCCGGCCGCTGAGGCACGGTCATCTCCTGATGACCGTCCGGCTACCGAGGATCGGCCGACTCCTGATCGGCCGACTCCTGGGGGTCGGGCGCCTGCCGGGGCTCGGACACTTGCCCAGGCTCAGCGGTCTGTTGAAGCTCAACCGGTTGCTGAGGCACAGCAGCCTGTTGAGGCTCGGGCGCCTGCACGGGCGCGGTCGGCTGCTGGGGCTCGGGTGCCTGCACGGGCGCGGTCGGCTGCTGGGCCCGCTCCAGGAAGCGCAGCAGCTCCACCGGGAAGGGCAGGACGAGCGTGGAGTTCTTCTCGGCCGCGACGGCCACCACCGTCTGCAGCAGGCGCAGTTGGAGCGCCGCCGGCTGTTCCGACATCACCTCGGCGGCCTGCGCCAGCTTCTTGGACGCCTGCAACTCCGCGTCCGCGTTGATGACCCGGGCCCTGCGCTCACGGTCGGCCTCGGCCTGCCGGGCCATGGACCGCTTCATCGTCTCCGGCAGCGACACGTCCTTGATCTCGACCCGGTCGATCTGCACACCCCAGCCGATCGCCGGGCTGTCGATCATCAACTCCAGCCCCTGGTTGAGCTTTTCACGGCTGGACAGCAGGTCGTCCAGATCGCTCTTGCCGATGATCGACCGGAGCGAGGTCTGTGCCATCTGGGAGACCGCGAAGCGGTAGTCCTCGACCTGGATGACCGCGTCGGCCGCGTCCACCACCTTGAAGTAGACGACCGCGTCCACCCGGACCGTCACATTGTCCCGGGTGATGCCCTCCTGCGCGGGCACCGGCATCGTGACGATCTGCATGTTGACCTTGCGCAGCCGGTCGACGAAGGGCACCACCATCGTGAACCCGGGGCCGCGCACCTCGGAGCGCAGCTTGCCGAGCCGCAGCACCACGCCCCGTTCGTACTGTTTGACGACACGGGCCGCGGTCATCGTGTAGACCAGCCCCACGGACACGACGGAGACTCCCGCCGCCACCAGTTCTTCGACCATCACGGCCCCCCAGGGTCCGACGTGGGCGCATCGGGCGTGTACAGCGTGCGCTTCGAAGGTAACTCCGTTGCCGGAACAAGGGCGAGCCCCCGCACGCCAGTTGCGTGCGGGGGCTCGCCAGCTTGCCTGCTGCGGGTCCGGTCGCGCGGAATCCTGTGGGGGGTGCCGGCCTCGTGCGTCGACGAGTCGACGAACGGCCGGTCCGTCGCGCGACCGGCCGGTCAGCCGACGCTCACGCCGTAGTAGCTCAGCGCCTCGGTGACCGGCTGGAAGAAGGTCGTACCGCCGGAGGTGCAGTTGCCGCTGCCGCCGGAGGTCAGACCGTAGGCCACGCTGCCGCCGTACAGCGGACCGCCGCTGTCTCCGCCCTCGGCGCAGACCGTGGTCTGGATCATGCCGTAGACGACGTCACCACTGCCGTAGTTGACGGTGGCGTTCAGGGCGGTGACCCGGCCGCTGTGCGTACCGGTGGTCGAGCCGCGCCGGTAGACCGTCGTGCCCACGCTGGGCGTGGCCGCGCTGCTGATCGTCTGGCTGCCGACCGCACTCGGGTGCGCGACCGAGGTGTTGGTGTAGCGGACCAGCGCGAAGTCGTTGGTCGGGAAGCTGTAGCTGACGTTCGTACCCAGCCTCGTGGTCTGGCCCGAGTTGGAGTACCAGGTGGAGGCGACCTCACCGCAGTGGCCGGCGGTCAGGAAGTAGTAGGTGCTCCCGCTGTGCACGTTGAAGCCGAGCGAACAGCGGTAACCGCCGCCGTAGATGGCGTCGCCGCCGGTGATCAGCTTCTTGAAGGTGCCCGGGGTGTGCTTGATGGTGAGCGCGGCAGCGTTACCGCCCGCTTCCTGCCTGATCTTCGCGATCTCCGCCTTCGAGACCGTGCTGTCGACGGTGACGACCACGCGGTTCGTCTTGGCGTCGACCGCCCAAGCGGTGCCCGCGACATCGGACTTGAGAACCGACTGCTTGACACTGCTCAGCTGGGTGGCGCTGAAAGTCTGGGCGTCGGACGCGTTCGCGCTGGGGATCGCGAACGCTGCCGCGGCGACGAGTCCGGTGGTCACGGCGATCAGCCGACTCCGTCTCGCTATGCCACTGCGGGGGGTGGTGCGCTTGATCCTCACGTTTCATTCCTCCGAAGGGAAGTAAGGGGCCCTCAGGTCGTGGGGTTGGGGCCCGTGAGGCGCAGCCCGGAGCCGCCCGTCCGGATTCCGGACAAGTCGTGCTCCTGACAAGCGCTGAGGGGGAGTATTCGGCGGCACGGCCGACAGGCGCAAGGGCGCCTTTCGGCCGTGCAGCGTTCAACTTGCGTACGCCCCAAGGAGGTTGATCATCGGACCACTGGAGGCTTCAGATTCCCCCCACGTCTTCGGGCGTCCCGGAGGCCTCAGCCCAATCGGCGCTCCCCCGCCGCGACGGCCACGCCCAGCGTATTTCCGGGCGGCGGGAACGGGCAGACGAAATGGTCGGCGAACGCACAGGGCGGAAGCACGGCCCTGTTGAAGTCCACCGTCGTGCGCCCCTCGGCATCGGGTGCCTCCGGGCGCAGGAACCGGAAGCGGTAACTGCTGTCCCCGCTGGTGGTGTCGGCGAAGACGGCCCACAGCGAGCCGTCGCTCTCGACCGACACCTGGAGGGTGAGGTCCTGTCCGTCCAGAGTGAAGGCGAGGACACCGCCGAGCGCGAGCCCCCGGGCGACTCCGTCGGCGTTCTCGACACGCACGGTGCGCCCCTCGCCGTACGGGGTGAAGTGTCCGGGCACCGACCAGAGCTCGTCGTACGGGGTCGCCTCGATGCCCGCGAAGGCCTGCCGGGTGGGTGCGGCGGGATCGTAGTCGCGTACGCCCCAGATCCCCTCGCGCACCAGGACGACAAGCCGCCGCTCCCCGAGCCCGACCCGGGCTCCACCGGCCGGCCCGTAGTCGGCATCCAGCACGATGTCGCCGGTGAAGGGCTCGCCGTCGACGGTGAGCCCGTCCTCGGCGGCCGCCGTCAGGGCCAATCCGTCGCCCTTGACGGCCCAGTGCCCGGGGATGTCCGGAAGTCGCCCTTCCGGATAGTCCTCGATCCAGTGGGTTCCGGTGAGCGCGAGCGGGCCGTGCGGCGCGGACACCGTCGCGACGCGGTGCTCCTGCCAGTGCTTCCAGTCCTCGGGTGCGTCCGTCGTCATGTGATCAACCCTTCCATACGGGCTCGGCCAAGCCGAGGTGCGAGCGCATCGTGGTGCCGGTGTATTCGGTGCGGAACGCGCCGCGCTCCTGGAGCAGCGGCACCACCCGGTCCACGAACGTGTCCAGTCCGCCGGGCGTCGCCGGCGGTACGAGGACGAAACCGTCGGCGGCATCGGCTCGTACCAACGCGTCGAATTCGGCGGCGACCGCCTCCGGCGTGCCGACGAACCACCGCGGTCCGTGTGCCTCGATGACGGTCCGCCGGCCGCCGGACAGGCCCTCCTCGCGCGCGAGGGCCCGCCGCTTCTCCGCGACGGTCAGGACGTCGGCCGTCCTCGTCCGGCCCCGCGTCGGGGCCGGGTCCGGATCGATGCCGATGCCGATGTCGATGCCGGGAAGCGGCTCGCCCGGGTCGTAGGAGGAGAGGCCGACGCCCCGGA
This sequence comes from Streptomyces sp. NPDC002935, assembly GCF_040611295.1. Classification (NCBI taxonomy): domain Bacteria; kingdom Bacillati; phylum Actinomycetota; class Actinomycetes; order Kitasatosporales; family Streptomycetaceae; genus Streptomyces; species Streptomyces sp. NPDC002935. The sequence continues at coordinate 71,439 of NZ_JBEXNW010000026.1, read as the reverse complement.
CCCGCTCCCGGGCGCCGACCGCGCTCCGCGGCGCGTCCTGCGGCGCCTTCCGCTGTCGGCGGATCTCGACGGCCCGCTCCCGCGCCTCGGCGTCGGTGTCGCCGAGTACGAAGGTGACCACGGGCATGATCCTCAGTTCCTCGGGCGAGCGGCCGTACGCCGCGAGCCGCCCCTTCACATCGGCGTAGAACGCCCGCCCCGCCTCCAGCGCGCTCTCCCGGGAGCCGTGTCCTCCCGAGGGACAGTCCCCAGCGCCCCAGTCGGCGAGGACCACGTCGGCCGCGCGGGCCGCGAACTCCCGTCCCTCGGACGAGTCCCCGGCGTGGATGACCACGGGGTGCCCCTGCGGCGGGCGGGGCACGGTGAACTCGCCCGCGATGTCGAAGTGCAGACCGCGGTGCGCGAACGGGCGGGATGCGCCGTCGGGTGTCCAGGAGTCCCACAACTCCCGTGTCACCTCGACGAATTCGGCGGCGCGCGGGTAGCGGTTCGCCGGGTCCGGACGGCGGCGGAAGTTCTCCGTGGTGGGGGTGTCCGGCGACGTCTCCACGTTCCAGGCGGCCCGGCCTTCACTCAGATGGTCCAGCGTGGCGAGCCTGCGGGCGAGTTCGTACGGCTCGTTGGAGATCGCGTCGACGGTGGCGGCGAGCCCGAGCCGCTCGGTGACGGCGGCGAGCGCGTTGAGGACCGTGATCGCCTCGGGGCGGCCCAGGGCGTCCGGGTCACGGACGCTCCCCCGGTGTTCACGCGACCGCGGTCCCCCGGCGAGGAGGAGGAAGTCGAAGAGACCGCGCTCGGCGGTGCGCGCCAGTCGCTCGAAGGAGGCGAAGTCGATCGGGGCCCCGGAGCGGGGGCCGGTCCGGACGGTGGTGTCGCCGACGCCCGGGCAGCGGACGGCGAGATGCATCCGTCTGCGTACGGTCATCACGCTCCCCCCGCCACGGCGTACCGGTTGGCGGGCCGGGCGAGCCCCAGATGCTCCCTGAGGGTGCTGCCCGGATAGAAGGTGCGGAACAGTCCGCGGTGCTGGAGCAGCGCGACCGTCGCGTTGACGATCCGCTCCAGGTCGCGGCGCGGCTCGACGGGTGTGAGGTGGAAGCCGTCGACAGCGTCCGCCCGGTGCCAGGCGGCGATCAGTTCGGCGAGGCCGACGGGCCCGCCGCGGTACAGCGGGCCCCGCGCGGTCTGCCGGGGCCCGCCTCCGCCGTGGCCGGGCTCGGCCGCGCGCTCGCCGTCACCGAGGTCGACGCCGAGTCCGGCGAGCACGCGCAGATCGTCGGGGTCGCGCCCGAACGCGGCTGCCGCGTCCCGCAGTTCGGCGCGCACGGTACGGGCCTGGGCCGGGCCCGCGGTCCGTACCAGCGCCACATCCGCGTACCGGGCCGCGGTCCGCCGGGCAGGCCCCTCGGTCGCGTCGACCACCCGGACGGGGTGACCCTGCGGGGGCCGCGGCACGGTCGAGGGGCCCTTCACGGAGAAGGTGGCGCCCTCGAAGTCGACCTGGTGCAGCTTGTTCCGGTCGATGACGCGGCCCGTGGCCCCGTCGCACAGCTCGGCGCCGTCCTCCCGGCTGTCCCAGAGCCGCGCGGCCGCGTCGGCGACCTCTCCGGCCTCCTGCCACAGGGCCTCGACGGTCGGCAGGGACGTCACCTGGCCCGGCGGAGACGGGAGTTCGGGACCACGGTGGCCGAACAGCCGGGCCTCGGTCTCGGTCCTCGACACCTCGATCTGCCAGCCGGCCCGGCCACGGCTGACCCAGTCGAGGGTCGCGACGGCCGCCTGGACGTGGAAGGGCTCGGTGTGCGTTGTGGTGACGGTCGGCACCAGACCGATCCGGCCGGTGACGGGCGCGACCCGGGAGAGCACGGCGAGCGCGTCGAGTCCCGGACGCGCGAAGGTGTCCCCGAGCGTGACGAAGTCGAGGGCGCCGCGCTCCGCGAGCTGAGCCGACTCCACGAAGGAGGCGGCGTCATGGGCCGCCCGCCGGTCGAGGGCGGCGGCCAGGTGCAGGAGCGCCCGGCCGTGCGGTGCGGTCATCGGGTAGGGCCTTTCGGGGTGGGGGTCGGTGGGGGCAGTGGGGTCGGTGGGGGCAGTGGGGTCGGTGGGGGCAGTGGGGTCGGGAGACCGGCGGGGGCCTCCGGTCGGCTGTGACGGCGGTGGCTTCGGTGAACTCGGCTCTCTTCACGGGCGGTTGACGCTGTTCACCGTCGCGGAGAAGCACGGGACCGGGTTCAGAGGACCTTCGAGAGGAAGGCCCGGGTGCGCTCGTGTCCCGGCCGGTCGAGTACGTCGCCGGGGGTGCCCTGCTCGACGATGCGGCCGTCGTCCATGAAGACAACGGTGTCGGCGACCTCGCGGGCGAACCCGATCTCATGGGTGACGACGATCATCGTGGTGCCCTGGTGGGCCAAGTCCTTGATGACGTCGAGGACTTCACCGACCAGTTCGGGGTCGAGCGCCGAGGTCGGCTCGTCGAAGAGCAGCAGCTTCGGCTCCAGGGCGAGGGCGCGGGCGATGGCCACCCGCTGCTGCTGTCCCCCCGAGAGCTGCTTCGGGTAGGCGTCGGCCTTGTCGGCGAGCCCGACCCGGTCGAGCAGCCCGCGCGCGGTCTCGGCGGCGTCCTTGCGGGGGCGCTTCAGCGCGGAGACCGGGGCCTCGACGATGTTCTCCACCACCGTGAGGTGCGGGAAGAGGTTGAAGCTCTGGAAGACGAAGCCGATCCGGGTGCGCTGCCTGAGGATCTCGCGTTCGGGCAGTTCGTACAGCTTGTCGCCGGAGCGCCGGTAGCCGACGAGCGCACCGTCGACGCTGATCCTGCCCCGGTCGACCTTCTCCAGATGGTTGATGGTCCGCAGCAGCGTCGACTTGCCGGATCCGGAGGGGCCGAGGATCACGGTGACCTCTCCGGTCCGCACCGCGAGGTCGACGCCTTTGAGCACCTCCAGCGAACCGAAACGCTTGTGGACGGACTTGATGTCGACCATGACCGGTGGACCGGCCGTGGAGATGCTCATCGGGTGATCCCTTCGCGAAGTGTCGTTCTGCGGGGTGCCGGAGGGGCGTCAGGCCGCGACGCGACAGGACAGCGCCCGCAGGAAGGTGAGCGCGGCACGCGCCGTCGCGTCGTTCTGGCGGAAGGCCGGGCCGCCGGTGCGCGGCCGGGTGAAGGCGCCCGAGCCCCGGGCGTCGGTGTGCGGACCGAGCGCGAAACGCCGGGGGTGCGGGGTGCCGGACCGCTCCAGGACCCGTCCGTCGGCGGGGTCGACGGCGAGCAGGCCCTCGGGCGTCGCGGCGGCCCCGTCCGCGTACAGCTCGCGCAGCAGTGCGTCCCGCGTGCGCTCGACGGTGGGGTGCGGCAGCCGCGCCTCGACGAGCGCCCGGGCCTCGACAGTCGCGCCGGGCACGGTGACGCTGCCCGCCCGGAAGACCCCGCCCTCGGCGGCGACGGTCATGTCCGCGCCCAGGAATCTCAGGATTCCGGCCCGTGACAGGGCGAGCATCCGACGCAGCCGGGGGCCGGGCGGCCCCGACGCCACGCAACTGAAGAAGCCGTGCCACCACGGGCCGATGTCACCGAGCCGGACCAACTGCCCGTAGACGGAGAGCAGCCCGAGGAAGACGGCCAGGTCCGGACTGCGGGACGGGTCATGACGTCTCCTCAGATCGTCCTCGATGTACGTCCGCAGTCCGTCCTGGAGATCGTCGTACGAGGTGTGGCGCACCCCGTCGAGTGGACGGTCGAGCACGGTGAGGTCGAGGTGGTCGGCGGGGTCGGGCACGGCGGACGCGACCAGGGCCCGGATCTCGGCACCGGCACCGGCACCGGCACCGGCACCGGCACCGGCGTACTTCTCCTCGAAGTCCCTCCAGGCCATCCGGGTGCGCTCGGGGTGCGCCGTGAACAGACGGTGGTAGTGCGCGAACCCCAACTCCTTCTCGATCAGCGGCCACACGTCCCGCCGGAAGTCGATACCTCCGCCGCGGCGCGCGAGCAGCGCGTCGACCTCGGCGGGCCCGAAGAACCGTGGCAGCGGGGGGCGTTCGCCCTCCCAGCCGTAGCCGATCTTGGAGTGGTAGGGGACCCCGCGCCGGGAGCCGACGTACAGGATCGGCTCCCGCCCGGACGGCCGGTAGGTGTCGCCCTCGAACCGCCCGCCGCGCCCCTCGGTGAGCAGCACCATCAGGTCGACGAAGGCGAGCCCGAAGCCGCGGACCAGGACGGGTTCACCCGGCGCGAGGGCCGACAGGTCGCTGTCGGCGGTGAAGTCCGGCGGCAGATGGACCAGCCCGTGCTCGCGCGCGTACGTGGCCAACGTGCCCTGCTCAGCGTCGAGTTCGGCGTCGAGGTGGCCGATGGTCAGCACGACGAGGTCGGCGAGGAGCGGGCGGGAGCGGCCCTCCAGCCACACCTGCTGCCGGCCCTCGCGCGGTCCGCTCACCCGGTGGGCGCGGCACGCGTGACGGTGCACCCGGATGCCCGGCGGCAGGGCTTCCACGGCACGCTCGTACACCCATCGGAGGTAGGCGCCCTGCCGGGGCCGGTCCGCGAACGTGCGCCCGTCGAGGCCCGCCCACGCGTCGAGCGTGGGTCCTTCGAGCACCGGCCCGGCCATGTCGACCGTCTCGTCGGTGAACATCGTGACGTCCTGCGCCTCGGAGTTCATCCACAGCAGCGGTGACTGCTCCTCACGCCAGAGGCGTCCGGCACCCGGTGGATACGGGTCCACGACATGGATGTCGAGCCCCGAACCGTCGTACAGCTCGGGCGCGTTGGCCGCGATCCGCTCCAGGAGGCCGGTCCCCCGCGGCCCGGCCCCGACGATCACCAGGGAGGCGCGTCCGGCGCTCATCGGGTGCGCTCCGAACCGCGTGCGTAGCGCTTCTCGACGAAGTGCTGGCCGACGCCGAGGACCGAGGTGATGATCACGTACCAGAGGGTGGCCACCATCAGGAGCGGCATGACCTGGTAGGTACGGTGATAGACGAGCTGCACCGAGTAGAGCAGGTCCTGCACGGCGATGACGCTGACGATGGAGGTGCCCTTGAGGGTGCCGATCAGCATGTTCCCGGCCGGCGGCACGATCGAGCGCATCGCCTGCGGCAGCACGATCCGCCACCAGCGGCGCCATCGGCTCAGACCCAGCGCATGCGCGGCCTCGATCTGCCCGCGGTCGACGGAGAGGATGCCGCCGCGCACCACCTCGGCGGCATAGGCGGCTTCGTGCAGGGTGAGGCCGACGACGGCGACGGTCACGGGGCCGAGCAGATCGACCGTGCGGACACCGAGGATCTGCGGGTACAGGGCACCGATGTTGAACCAGAACAGCAGCTGGACCAGGATCGGCATCGACCTGAAGAGCCAGACGTACCCCCAACTCACCGCCCTGAGAACGGGGTTGGTGGACAGCCGGAACGCGGCGAGCAGGGTGCCGAGCGCGAAGCCGAGCGCCATCACGACCGCGGTCAGCCAGAGGGTGAGCCACAGTCCGCGCAGCACGGAGGCGGAGGTGAAGTAGTCGCCGACGACGTCCCACTGGAACGCGTCATTGCGGACTATGGAGTTGAGGGCGAGCCCGAGCAGGACCAGCACGGCGACGGCGGTGGCCCACAGGCCGGGACGGCGCCGCGGAACGATGTGCGGGGATGCCGCTTCGTCCGGTGCGGCGGCGATTTCGATGAGGGTGTCGGAGGACATGCGAAGGCTCCGTGATGCGTCGAGTCGAACACGGGTGCCTTCACACAGGCCACGCTGGGCGCCCGAGGACGCCGTACGGCCGAGCCCCTCAGCAGGGCCGTGGCACGAGAGTACGGGGGCGTTTCCCCTCGATGTCAAGGCTGTCCATAATGTGAGCCTTACGTCTCAGGTCAGTTGACGCACCAACGGATGCCTGTTCCACTTGGCCCATGCATTCGCAGCAGTGGCTGGTCAAGCGCTCCCACATCGACTTCGGTCGCGTGTGGTCCTCTTCCTGTTGAGCTGACCCCCTGCGCGCCCGTCAAAGACGGGCGCCCTCCGCGTTTCTCCTCTGTTTCGCCTCTTCCCCACGCCTTCACACGCGCACCCCTCCCCTCTCATTCCCTCCCTTTGCGCTTCTTTCCTCCCTGCCTCAGGAGATCGCCCACCATGCGTACGTTCTCGCGTACCCGAAACAGGCAATTTGCGTCATTTGTGCTCCTTACCTCCGCGACCCTGCTGGTCACCGCCTGCGGCTCGGGCACGGACAGTGGCGCCGGCGGAAGTACCGCACAGGCCGCGGCGCGAGCCGACAAGATTCCCGCCACGGACGTCGTTTCGCCGATCCGTAAGGATGCCCGCGCCGCCGAACTGCTGCCGGCCGGCACCCGTTCGCTCACCGTGGCGATCAGCGTGTCCGGTTCACCGCCGGGTACCTCCTACCTGGCGGACGGCAAGACGCTGACCGGGCAGGACGTCGACTTCGCCGACGCCGTGGCCAAGACCCTCGGCATCGAGCTGAAGCACGAGTCCGCGAGCTTCGAGGCGATCCTGCCGGCCCTCGACAGCGGCAAGTACGACGTCGGGGCCAGCAACTTCGGTGTCACGGACGAACGCCGCAGGACCATCGACTTCGTCACGTACATCAACGACGGCCAGGGCTTCGCCACCCGCGCGGACAGCAAGCTCTCGAAGATCACCGAACTCCGGCAGCTGTGCGGGCTGAACGTCGCGACCGCGGCCGGGACGACGTTCGAGGCGACTCTGGAGGCGAACAAGAAGGTCTGCCCCGAGGCCGGCGAGAAGGCGTACAAGGTGCAGACGTACAGCGAGCAGGGCGCCATCTGGTCCTCGCTGCAACAGGGCCGCAGCGATGTCGTGATGAGCACCATCAACGGTCTGCGCTACGCCGTCACCCACCAGCAAGGAGTCAGGTTCCTCAACGAGTTCCACCGCCTCGACGTGGGCTTCGCCTTCAAGAAGGGCAGCACGCTGGCGCCCGCCTTCCGCGCCGCCGTGAACAAGCTCATCGCCGACGGAACGTACGAGAAGATCCTCGCCAAGTGGGGCACGAAGGGCTCGGCCATCTCGACGTCGCGGATCTCCCCGCCGGAGCTGAAGGATTGAGCGCATTCCCCCGCTCGGAGCATCCCGTACCGGAGTGCTCCGAGCACCGGCGTCCCGTGCCGGGGCGCCCCGTCACCGCGCGCGGTCAGGACCTGCGGTCACAGCCCGCAGTCACAACACGAGCAGCACTCACAGCACTCGCAGCACTTGCACGCCTCGCAGCAACCGCAGTCGCAGTCACAGTTGTGCAGGCACCCTTCGCGCTTCTTGCGCGACCACGGCCCCTCGTACTCCTCGGCGCAGCACACCTTGCAGGTGCAGCACAGCCCGATGGCGGCGGCACAGCCGGCCCAGAATCCGCGCTTGCCGGGGTTCGGCGGCTGGACGGAGGGCCCACCGCCGAAGGGGTTGCCGCCTCCGACGTACGGATTTCCGCCGTGCTGAGGCGGCGGCCCGAAGGAGCCCTCGGGCCCGAGGAGGACCGCCGAACCGAGCGAACCGAGCGAATCGCGGGAGCCGTGGAAGTCATCCGGTCCGTGCGACCCGTGCGAAGTGGGCGAGCCGTGCGATCCGTCCGCCGCGTGTCCGCAGCCCGACGTCCCGAACGCGCGGTCCACCGAGCGGCCCAGTTCGTGGGCGAGCAGCACATGCGCCAGCCGGCTGTCGGTGAACTCGGCCTCCCGCAGGGCGAGCCGTATACCGTGCAGGGCGTCGTCGGCGAGCCGGCGGGCCTCGGTGAGCGAGGTCCCGGTGGCCGTGAGCGGGTTCCAGGCACCCGACGCGGCGTCAGTTTCCCTGTCCTCCACGGCGTCCAGCAGATGCGCGAGCCGCCCGAAGAGCCGGCCGGCCTCGGCCAGCGACTCGGCGTTGCCCGGGCGCCCCGCGAGGACGGCGGTGTGCGCGAAGGCCGCGGCGGTGGCGGTCTCGGTGGGTTCGGTGACCGTCAGCAACGGCGTTCCGGGCCCGGCGAGCGCCTCGATCCCGATCTGCCGGTCCACCGCGTCGACGAGCACGGCCGTGTCGAACCCGACGTCCGACCCCGTACGCGCCCCGGCCCTGCCCCAGCTCGCGGCCACCCGGCGCGCGGCGACCGCGACCGGCCTGCGCGCGAGGAGGCCGTCCCCGTCGGCGACGTGGTCGCGGACCTTCGCCGAGGCGAGCACCAGCGAGACGGCGGCGGCGAGCCGCGCTCCCTCGCCCTGCGCGACGGAGGCGGTCCGCATACCGCGCAGCGGACAGGGCCCCGCGGTGCGCCGCCATCCCGTCGAGCGCTCGGCCTGAGCCTCCGTCAAAACCGATATCAGCAGACCGTCATAGTTGGTGACGACCCGTGCGAACTGGCCGTGGTCCCCGCGCAGCGCGAGGCACAACCCACACAAATGCGCCATCCACTGCGTCTTGAGCCCTTCACCGAGCCGGTGACTGCATGGCCTCACGATTCCGAACACGACACTCCCCCGTGACACGTACGACGTTGAGCTGCGGCATCGTAGCGACCGTCCCGTTCACCCGTACGCACCGCCCGTCACCCGATCGCCGCGAGAAATCATATTTCACTCTCAGTCAGCAGCCGTACCCCGTACGACCCTTGGGGGACGCGGGCTCTCGACGGATTCGCTGTGCACCAGTACCGTCACGAAACCCCCGCGCGGCGTCTATCCACTTGGCGCGACATCCGCATCATGGACGACCATGGGGATGCGGAAGCACGAAAGACCGCTGTGAGAGGAGGCGTCCATGGGATCGGTGCGCAAGGCGAGTGCCTGGCTTGGCCTCGTCGACGACAACGATGACGAGCGTTACTACGACGACGATTACGCCGAGGGTCAGGACTCCGGCGATGCCTGGGTCACCGACCCGCGCGTGAAGGTTGCTTCCGAGACGGCGGAGGAGAAGGGCCGCCGGATCGGCACGGTCACCCCGGACAGTTTCCGGGACGCACGCGGGATCGGCGAACTCTTCCGGGACGGCGTCCCGGTCATCATCAACCTCACGTCCATGGAGGCCGCCGACGCCAAGCGCGTGGTGGACTTCGCGGCCGGCCTGACCTTCGGCCTGCGCGGCACCATCGAGCGGGTCGCGACCCGGGTCTTCCTGCTGACCCCGGCCAACACGGAGATCGTCAGCGGCGAGGCCGCGAGCCGTCGCCCGGACGGTTTCTTCAACCAGAGCTGAGGCAGGGCCGCTCACCGGCCCTGCCTTCCCGGGGCTTCACGAGCGGGGCCTTCACCTGAAGGCATCGAGCCCGGTGAGCGCCTTGCCCAGCACGAGCTGATGCATCTCGACGGTGCCCTCGTAGGTGAGCACCGACTCCAGGTTCGTGGCGTGCCGCATCACGGGGTACTCGAGCGAGATCCCGTTGGCGCCGAGAATCGTGCGCGAGGTACGGCAGATCTCGATGGCCTCTCGTACGTTGTTGAGCTTGCCGAAGCTGACCTGTTCGGGACGGAGCCGTCCCGCGTCCATGCGGCGACCCAGGTGGTGGGCGAGCAGGATCCCCTTGTGCAGTTCGACGGCCATGTCGGCGAGTTTGGCCTGGGTGAGCTGGAAGCCGCCGATCGGTCGCCCGAACTGCTCCCGTGTCTTCGCGTACGCCACGGCGGACTCGAAGCTGGATCGTGCGGCGCCCATCGCGCCCCACACGATCCCGTACCTCGCGTGCGAGAGGCAGACGAGCGGACCCTTGAGGCCGACGACGTCGGGCAGGACGGCGTCGGCCGGCAGCCGTACGTCGTCGAGGACCAGCTCACTGGTCACGCTCGCCCGCAGTGACCACTTGTGCTTGATCTCGGGGGCGGAGAACCCGGGCAGGTCGGTGGGCACGACGAATCCGCGGATGCCGTCGTCGGTCTGCGCCCAGACGACGGCGACTCCGGCGACGGAACCGTTGGTGATCCACATCTTGCGCCCGTTGAGGACCCAGTCCCCGCCGTCGCGCTTGGCGTACGTGCGCATGGAGCCGGGGTCGGAGCCGTGGTCGGGCTCGGTCAGTCCGAAGCACCCGATGATCTCGCCGGAGGCCATGCGCGGCAGCCAGGTCCGCTTCTGCTCCTCGCTGCCGAACCGGTGGATGGCGTACATCGCGAGGGAGCCCTGGACCGAGACGAGCGAACGGATCCCGGAGTCGGCCGCTTCGAGCTCCAGACAGGCGAGGCCGTACTGCACGGCGCTGGCTCCGGCGCACCCGTATCCCTGGAGCGACATGCCGAGGGCGCCGATTCCGCCCAGCTCACGTGCGAGTTCCCGGATTCCGGGCAGCTCGCCCTTCTCGTACCAGTCGGCGATGTACGGCAGCACCCGGTCCGCGGCCCAGGTCCGCACGGTGTCGCGGATGGCCAGGTCCTCCGCGTCGAGGAGGTCGTCGATCCCGAGCGGATCGGCGGGGTCGAAGGGCGGGAGCTTCGAGGACGCGGACATACTTCAGCCTCCGGCAAGGTGAAAACTAGCACCGCTAGTCAAAAGTCTCGACCCGACGTTACGACGCAGTGTCCCGCAAGTCCAGGCACCTTCTCGCGACGGCCCGACGGGGAGACCTAGGCGGTGACGCGGGTCTCGGCGACGTCCCGGGGTGCCGGGATCCCGGCCGGGCCCGTCGCGGGTGCCCCGCAGTCCATGACCCGCGGCAGCCGCAGCGCCAGCACGGCGCCGAGCAGCAGCAGCCCCGCGCTCACCAGCAGGGTCACGTGCAGTCCGTGCACGAAGGAGTCCCGGGCGGCGTGCCGCAGGGCGCCACCGGACGTTCCTCCGAGTCGATCGGCGACCTCGTACGCCTCACCCAGCGAGTGCCCCGCCGCCGTCGAATCGGCCGCCGGTACGCCCGGGACGGACGACAGCCCGGGCGCGTACGCCGCGTTCATCACACTCCCCAGCAGGGCGATCCCTATCCCCGCGCCCAGCTGGTACGAGGTCTCGCCGATCGCCGCGGCGCCGCCCGCCTGGGCCTGCGGAGCCTCGCTCAGCATCGACTCGTACGCCCCGAAGAGCGTGGTCTCCAGGCCGAAGCCGAGCAGCACGAAGCCGAAGAGCAGCAGCCCGGTGTTGTCGTTCGCGCCCATCGCGGTGAGCGTGACCACGGCGGCCGCGGTGAGAGAGAACCCGAAGCAGACCATCGCGCGCGGCCCGAACCGCCGCAGCAGTTTCGCCCCCGCGAGCCCGGCGGCCATCGCCGCGACGGTGAGCGGCAGCAGCCGCAGCCCGGTCTGGAGCGGTGACAGGCCGAGCACGAGTTGCAGGTACTGCGCGGCGATCAGTTCGAGCCCGACCAGGGCGAGCATGGCCAGGACGATGCATCCCACCGACGTGCTGAAGGCGGGACGCGCGAACATGCGCAGATCGACCAGCGGGTGCGCGCGCCGCCGCTGCCGCCGCACGAAGCCGGCCATCATCACACCGCCGATGAGCAGCGGCCCGAGGGTGAAGGGGCTGAAGGGCGCCTCGCCGCCGCCGAGGCGCTTCACGCCGAGGACGAGTCCGAACAGGCCGGCGGCGGCCATGAGCGCCCCCACCACGTCCCAGGGACCGTCGCGGTCACCGCGGGACTCGGGCAGCAGCAGCCGTCCGACCGGCAGGCTGACGATCATCAGCGGGATGTTGATGAGGAAGACCGATCCCCACCAGAAGTGTTCGAGGAGGAAACCGCCGAGCAGGGGACCGATCGCCGCGCCGACGGCGGCGACCGCGCTCCAGATGCCGATCGCGAGCGCCCGCTCGCGCCGGTCGGGGAAGACCTGGCGCAGGATCGACAGCGTGGCGGGCATGATCATCGCGCCGCCGACCCCGAGGAGGGCGCGGGCGCCTATCAGGACCTGGGCGTTGTCGGCGAGGGCCGCGACGCCGGAGGCGACGCCGAAGAGGGCGTAGCCGAGGAGGAGGACACGCCTGCGGCCGACGCGGTCACCGAGCGTGCCGAAGAGGATGAGGAGCGAGGCGCAGACAAGCGGATAGACGTCGACGATCCAGAGCAGTTCTATCGCGCCGGGCCTCAGGTCCTCGGTGACGGCGGGCACCGCGACATGGAGCACGGTGGCGTCGAGGGCGACCAGCAGCAGGCTGACGCACAGAACGACGAGGACGACCCAGCGGTTGGCACCGGCCCCGGTCTCCCGACGGCATCGCGCAGCGGCCGTGGTCGTCCCGGACATGTACGTACCTCCAGAGGTTCCCTCGCGATCGGCGGATCCGCAGGGTGGGGACTCCCTGGGGCTGCGGCCCGAAGAGCGGAATCCCGGGCCCACGCAACAAAGGCGAGTGAGCCGTCAGCGTACGCGAGTTCTCGCCGATGACGCGTGGCGGACCTCTCACGTTCTCCTGGCCGGGCGTGTGGCGTACGCCACGCTCCCCACGCCCCTTCACGCAGCGCGCGGCCGGTCCGGTTCCGGGGTCCGCCGATAATCGAGCCCGTGACCGATCTCGAGACGCCTGTCGCGACGCCGCCCCGCGCGAGCCCCCTGCGCCGCGCCGCACCCGCCCTCCTGGGGTACGCGGCCGTGCGCGCCCTGGGCCTCGTCGCCCTCGCCGTGTGGAGCGCGGCGAACGGCAAGAGCGCCCACACGCTGCTGTCGGCACGCTGGGACTCGCTCTGGTACACCCGGGTCGCCGAGCTCGGCTACAGCTACGAGGTCCGCCTCCCGAACGGTGACGTGCACGCGAACCTCGCGTTCTTCCCGCTGCTGCCGTGGCTGGAGCGACTCGTGTCGGCGGTGACGCCACTGTCGTACGCGGACGCGGGCCTGCTGGTCACCGCGGTGGCCTCGCTCGCCGCGGCGTGGGGGATCTTCGCGGTGGCCGGCCACGTCCACGGCCGCCGGGCCGGGGTGTGCGCCGTGCTGGTGTGGGCCGTGCTCCCCGTCGGCATCGTGCAGTCGATGGCGTACAGCGAGTCACTGTTCACGGCGCTGGCCGCGTGGTCGCTGTACGCGGTGCTGACCGGCCGCTGGCTGACGGCGGGCCTGCTCGCGGCGCTCGCCGGGCTGACCCGGCCGGTGGGGGTCGCGGTGGTCGCCGCCCTGTGGGTGGCGGCGATTACCTCGTTCGTGGGAGAACACCGGCGGGACGGAAGCACACCTTGGAGGGACGGCGCACGCGCGTGGCGGCGCGCCCTCGCCATGATCATCGCGCCGCTCGGCGCCGCCGGTTACGTGCTGTGGGTGGGTCATCGCACGGGCAAGGGCCCGCTCGGCTATCTCGACGTCCAGGCGGGCTGGCGCAACGGCTTCGACGGCGGTTACGCCTTCGCCCGCTTCGTGGCCGAAAAGTTCACGTCCTTCCCGTCCGCCCTGGCCGGGGTCGCGCTGATCGTCGGGGTCGCGCTGATCATGTGGCTGTACGTGACGTGCGTACGGCAGGGACAGCCGCCGGCGCTCCTGGTCTACACGGGGGTCGTCGTCGCGCTCGCCCTGTGCGCGTCGAGCTACTTCGGCTCGAAGCCACGCCTCCTGCTGCCCGCCTTCCCCCTCCTGCTGCCTCTCGCGACGGCCCTGGCGCGGCTGCGTACATCCAGGTCAGTGCTGGTTCTGGGGAGCGTCGCGGTGGCCTCGGCGGTCTACGGGGCCTTCTGGCTGAACGGCTCGGGACCTCCCTGACCGGCCCGGCGACACCCGCGCCCGGGGCCGGTGAGCGGCCGGAGAATTCCACACCATCATTCGGTGAACGAATATATAAGTGCCATAAAACCGAAGCCGCGAGAGATCATTGGAATTGAAGGCTCCGCGCGCCGAGGATTAGAGATTCATTGGAAATGAACATGATCCTGAGAGGAATCCCACATCACATCGTCATCACAAACCGAGTGAATCGGCCTGGAACGCAGCTCACTCGCTGTAACGTCGATTGAGTGCGTACCGAACGAAACCTCACCCGTCTGGACCGGGTCTTCGCCCGGCTGGACCGTGAGCCGGAACGACCGGCCCACATCGATGTGCCGAAGATGAGTCGGCACAGGGTTGTCCTCTTCGCGGCGACCCTGGCCTTCTACCTGGCGATCGTGTGGGCCGTGGCGATCACGTCGTGGCTGGTCCGGTTCGACTGGCAGGTCATGTTCTTCCGGCCCTATCAGCAGTGGCCGGAGATCCACGCGTTCCTGGACTACTACGTGGTCCTCGGCCAGCGCGGCCCCACCGCCGTGATGGTCGCCGCCTGGCTGGGCTGGCGCTCCTGGCGGCAGCACACGCTGCGCCCGCTGCTCACCCTGGGCGCGTCCCTGCTGCTGCTCAACATCACGGTCGGCGCCGCGAAGCTCGGCATGGGCCGTCTCGGCCCGCACTACGCCATCACGATCGGCTCGAACGAAATGGGCCTGGGCGGCGATATATTTCCGTCGGGCCACACCGCCAACGCCGTCGTGACCTGGGGAATCCTGGCCTATCTGGCGTCGACCCCGAGGGCCAGACGCTGGCTCTCCGCACTGTCCGCCGTGACCTCCCTCGGCGTCGGCCTCACCACCGTGTACCTGGGTACGCACTGGCTGAGCGACGTCCTGCTGGGCTGGGCGGCGGGCCTCCTGATCCTGCTGGCGCTGCCCTGGTGCGAGCCGCTGATCGCCCGCGCCGAGGCCTGGATCTTCGCGCTGCGCGACATCCTGCGCTCCCGTCCCGGTGCAACCGCGCCCGCACCGGCGCCGTCGCCGGTCGGCGCACCGGTCATGGCCACGCGCCCCGCCCCCGTGGACGGCGACGTGCCGGCCCGCGATCCGGTCGCGTCCCGTCCGACCAGAGCCCCCGTCCACCTGGCTCCGGGCCCGCACACCGCCCGCTCGGAGCGCACCCCGGTGACGCCGGTGGGCAGTCGTCGCCCGCCGCACGCGGACCGTGCGCGCGGGGCCACGGCCGTCTCGGCCCGCCCGCTGACGGGCGGCTGAAGACTGCGGGGCCGGTACGCACACCCTCGCCCCGCACCGCGAAGGCCCCCGCTCGACGAGCCGGGGGCCTTCGCACATCCCGTCCAGGCGCCCGCTCGGCGCCGGCGCCTGCACGTCACAACGGGCGCATCTCCCGCCGCGGCCGGGCGCTCAGCCCTTCCAGCAGCGCGTCACCCTGCCGTCCCTGACCTCGAAGTTCAGCCGCCCCACGAGGTATTCCATCGTGATGATCGCGCCGGGCGGCAGCGAGCGCACCGAGGACCAGCCGTGCTCCCGCGCACGTTCCTCCGCGCTGCTCACCTCCAGTCCGACATAGCTCTCCGGACTGTCCTGCGGCTCTGTGTGTGAGGGGTGAATGGGTGCCATGACCGCCACGTTAGGCGGAGCGCCCCGGCCGTGGAAGCCCGATCGGCGACCAACCGTCCCCTGTCCCCCGCCGGTCACACTTCTGTCACAGGATCACGACACACGTTTCGCCGAACTCCGTCACACGTATGAGGGGTTGCCCACGTGTTCCGCACGCCTTCGAACGTAATTCGGAGTCATCCCGAGAGCATCCCGAATAGCCCTGCGGAATGCGCGGAACCATACATTCGATGGCGCCTTTCCTTTCAGGTCCGCTCCGATTCCGCCGCGTACCGCGAAATCTGACGCCGCATAGGAAAAACACGCTCCGGACACAGAACCCCCGCATGATCTCCGTCGGCACCCCCAGGGTCCGCTACGGCGCGCGGACCGTGTTCGGCGCCCCCTGGGATCCCGGCCTCTCCAGCGCCCGGGACAGCCGGTCGCGAGCCGTCCTGATCGCGTCGGCGAGCTCGGCGGGTTCCAAGATCTCGAACTCGAAACCCATCAGCATCACGTGAATGACCATGACGTCGAGGCTCGCCGCCCCGGTGCGCAGAACGCAGCTGTCCGTCCCGGAGGCCTCCAGGGTCCCGGTCGAGGGTGAGATCCGCGCGGCGGCCTCCTCCAGCGGCACGAGCAGCCGGACGACGGCGTTCGTGGCGTACGCGCGGGTGGAGACGCCCTTGGAGACGTACTCGGCCAGATTCTCCGCCGGTGGGGTACGGGGCGTGAAGCGCGGTCCGTGCGGCGGCCTCGGCGTGACGCGGTCGGCCCGGAACGTACGCCAGTCGTCGCGGTCCACGTCCCAGGCGACCAGGTACCAGCGGTGCTCGGTGCACACCAGCCGGTACGGCTCGACGGTACGGCGCGACGAGGAGCCCTCGTGGTCGCGGTACTCGAAACGCAGCCGCTCGCTGTCGCGGCAGGCGTTGGCCAGCTCGGTCAGGACGGCGGGGTCGACGGCGGAGGGCTGCGGACCGCGCAGCATCGGCACGGTGAAGGCGTTCAGGGCGCCGACCCGGCGGCGCAGCCGGCTCGGCAGGACCTGCTCCAGCTTGGCGAGGGCGCGTACGGAGGACTCGCCGATGCCCTCGATGCCCTGCCCGGCCGCCGTGCGCAGTCCGACGGCCACGGCGACCGCCTCGTCGTCGTCCAGGAGCAGCGGCGGCAGCTCGGCCCCCGCGCCGAGCTGGTAACCGCCGCCCGTACCCGGGCTGGCGTTGACGGGATAGCCCAGCTCGCGCAGCCGGTCCACATCACGGCGGACCGTGCGCGGGGTGACGCCCAGCCGCCCGGCGAGGTCCGCGCCCGACCATTCGCGGTGGGCCTGCAGCAGTGAGAGCAGGCGCAGCAGTCGTGCGGATGTCTCCAACATGCGGCCGAGTCTGCCAGCCCTTGCGGACAGCCACTGTCCGCAAGGACCTCACGGACGGTAGGCGATCTGCGGTACGTCGAAGCAGGTCGCGTTCATGTCGCCCTGGGAGACCCACCCCCGGCCGTCGCGCCAGCGGGCCACCGAGAGACAGGTCCGACGCGTCGCCGGCGGCTCGCTCAGTCGTTCGTACGTGACGGGAATCAGGAGCCCACCCGCGGTGTAGGGCTTCCCGCGGTCCATGAACGCGTCGACGCACGCCCGCGTGACGCCGGCCGGAGCGCAGGACCTCGCCGCGTCCGTGAACCACCGCGCCGCCGCCCACCCTTCCAGCTGCCACTGGGAATGGGTCTTCAGTCCCTTCGTCGCGTCGCGGAACTCCCGTACGGCGGGATCGCCGACGTCCTCGTAGTCGCGGCTCGACCCCGTGGCCCACAGCGCGTTGCGGCAGCGCGGCGCGTCCTTGTAGTCCTCGGGCACGGTGGACGTCCAGTTCTGGACGTTGGTGACCTTGGCGATGACATGGGCGCCGACGTCGTCCATGGCCTTGCAGAGCTGGGCGTTGCCGTGGGTGTCGATGGCGTCGAAGACGAGATCGGCGCCCTGTTCCTTCAGGTCGGCCGCGGCGGCACGGAAGTTGGGCAGTGCGAAGTCGACCTGTTCGGTGACGACCCGGTAGCCCTCGGCCTTGAGCCCCTGGGCGACGAGCCGGGCGTAGGCGGCGGAGGCGGACTGGTTGTAGGAGACGACGGCGGCGGTGCGGGCGCCCTGGACGCGCTTGAAGTAGCGGTAGACCTCGGTGCCGCCGTACAGCCTGCCGTTCCAGCCGGGGGTGCCTGCGCGCGGCGCGAGGCTGCCGTAGATCCCGTAGAGGTGCGGATAGGTGTCGTACGCGGGCCCGATGGGCTGACCGCCGATGTCCGGCACGCGCGCGTGGGACACCCGGGAGGCGCCCGCGTAGTCGAGGGCGGTGGTGGCGACGAGGGCGACGACCTTGTCCTCGTCGACCAGCCGGTGCACGCACGCGTTGTTGCCGACACCGCTGCCGCCGTCGTCGCACAGCCGCACCTCGACCGGCCGCCCGTCGATGCCGCCGCGGGCGTTGAGCCGCTCGAAGTAGGCCTTGGCCCCGTCACGCGGTCCGGTGAAGGCGGAGCCGCCGACGGGGCTGGTGGCGCTGCTGATGACGCCGACGCGGATCGGCTCGGCGGCCGGCCGGGATGTGGGCGTGGCGCGGTTCTCGAAGTCGCTCTCGGGGAGCCGGCTGCCGCAGGCCGTGCCCAGCAGGAGCAGCAGGCCCGCGACGGCGGCCCCGGTCGCTGTGCGCCGCACCGCTGCTCAGCAGCCCGGGGCAGCGCTCGAGGATGCGTCGCCGCTCAGCTGGACCAGCGCGCAGAGCGTGTTGACGGAGACCTTCCAGGTGCCGTCCTGCTCGACGGCCGTCCCTGAGGCGTTCGGCAGGGCTGTGGCGCCCTTCAGGGTCAGCGTGTAGGTCACGTTCGCGTCGGTCGGCGAGGTGAACTCGATCTTCTCGACGTTCGCCTTCACCTGCTGACCGCGCTGGTCGCCGTTGAAGCCCTGCAGCACCTGCGCCATCTGGTCGCCGTTCTCCAGAACGGCCTGCTTGTCCTTCGTGGAGACGGCCGGGTCGAAGAACTTCTCCCAGTTCTGCTTGATCTCCTTCTCGGCCGCCGCCGGGTCGGCCGGGGCCGTGGCGCTGGGCTGTGCGCTGGTGGACTGATCGACGGAGGGTGTGGGCGGAGCGGTACTCGCACCGCCGCTGTCGTCGCTGCATGCCGTGAGGGCCGCGGCGAGGACGAGAACCGCCGTCGCCGCCACCCCCCGGATGTTCCCTCGCCTGAGGTCGCTCCCGAGAACCATCTGGCTCACCACCGGGTGTCGGACCGGGCCATGTGCGCCCGGTGCTTTCAGGGTCAGCTTCCAGAAGGCATAGTGCAAGCCATTGGCTGACATGGACAGATACACGACGTGTGGGAGTCCGGATGCGGACAGCTCGACTGCGGACCGTGCACCCCGTCCTGTGGGCCGGCTGGGCCGCGCTCGCCGCCGGGGCGGTGCTGTGCGTCATCGGCTGGTACGGCATCTCCGGCGAGCGGTACGCGGAACGTCAGCTGCCCTACCTCGCCTCCTGCACCGTGCCCGGTGCCGCGCTGATCATCGCCGGCGCGGTGCTGCTCACGCACGGCAGGAACGCGCTGGCGGCGGCCCGCGTCGAGGAGCTGTACGGGCTGCTGGTGGCCGCCGGGCCCGCCGACGCCGAGGATTCCGGACAGGTGGCGGCCGCCCCTCTCGCAGTCAGCGGCGACCTCCTGATGGTGCCCGGCGGCACCCTGTACCACCGCGCGGACTGCCCCTTGGTCGCCGGGAAGCCGGAGGCCGTACCGGTGGACTCGCGCGTCCTGGCGAGCGGTGACCTGGGCCCGTGCCCGATCTGTGAACCGGACGCCGACGACGACCCCGTCGGCGAGAGGCCCTCCCCCGCCGCCGGTGGGCCGCCCCTCGCCGAGCGTCCGTCCGCCCTCGAACGGCCCTCCCCGCACGATCGCCCGTCCGCCCCCGAGCGGCCGCCCGCCCCCGGTCGCCCGCCCACCGCTCCGGACGACTGATGGCGTCGCTGACGTACGACCTCACCCTCGCCGGTCTCTCGGTCGGCAGTGCCGCCGCGCTCACCGGGATCGGGCTGATCGTCACCTACCGCGCCACCGGTGTGCTCAACTTCGCGCACGGCGCGATCGCGATGGTGTGCGCGTATCTGCTGCGCCAGTTCACGGTCGAGTGGGGCTGGCCGCTCGCCCTCGGCGCCTCGGTGACCCTGCTGCTGGTGGCACCGGCCCTCGGCATGGCCCTGGAGCGCTTCGTCTTCCGGCCGCTGTCCCTGCTCGGCGGCGACCCGGCGCAGACCCTCGTCGCGTCCATCGGTGTCTTCGTGCTGCTGGTCGGCGGGGCGGCGCTGGTGTGGGGCACCGGGGCGCGGGCCGACGCGCCGACACTGGTGTCGGCGGATCCGTGGGGGCAGCTGGCGGTGGCCGTCGCACTGGCCGTGGGCGTGGGCGCGGTGACGCGCTGGACCCGCTTCGGCACGGAGCTGCGGGCCGTCGTCGACGACCGCTCGCTCGCGGTGCTCGGCGGGATCGACGCGGACCGGGTGGCCGCGGCGGGCTGGGCCTTCGGCTCGTTCACGGCGGGCCTGACGGGCGTGCTCCTCGCGCCGTACGTGCGGCTCGACCCGTACGGCATGCCGCTGCTCGTCATGGAGGTGATGGCGGTCGCGGTGGCCGCCCGGATGCGTAGTCTCCCGGTCGCCGTCCTGGTCGCCCTCGGCATCGGCGTCGCCCAGAGCCAGCTGACCCGGCTGCACCCATCGGGCTGGGCGGAACCGCTGCTCCAGGCGGTCGGCGCCAACCTCTTCGTGGTGGCGCTGCTGGTCGCCGCGCTCGTCCTGCCCGGCATCGGCACCCGCGACGCGCTCCCGCGTACGGCGACGGCCCGCGTGACCACGCCGCCCGGGGCCTGGGCCGTGGCCGTGGTCCTGTTCCTGCTGCCCCTCGGTTTCGCGGGCTCGGACCTGCACACCTCGGTGCAGGTGCCCGCGCTCGGTGTCGTCCTGCTGTCCCTGGTCGTCGTCACCGGCCGCGGCGGCCAGATCTCGCTGGGGCAGGCCGCGTACGCCGGTCTGGGCGCCCTCTTCACGGCGCTGCTGGCGGCGGGCCGGTTCCCGGGGGTGCCACGGCTGCCCGAGCTGGCCGCGCTGGCGGTGGCCGTGCTCCTGGTGGCCCCGCTCGGCGTGCTGACCGGGTGGCCGGCCATCAAACGGCACGGCCTGGCGCTCGCGGTGGCCACCTTCGCGGTGGGCGTGGGCGTCAGCCGCTTCGTCTTCGCCCAGCCGTACGCGGTGGCCGGCCTGGCCCTGGACCGTCCGGCCGGATTCGACGGCGACCGCGCGTACTACGTCCTCGAACTCGTCCTGCTGGCCGCCGCGCTGCTCGCGGCGCACACACTGCGCCGGGGCCGGACGGGCCGCGCCCTGGCCGCCATGCGTGACCACGAGGCGGGCGCGTCGGCGGCGGGCGTCCGCGTCCCGGCCCTGAAACTGACCGCGTTCGTCGCGGGGGCCGCGCTGGCCGCGCTGGGCGGCGCCATGCTCGGCATGGGCCTGCGCGCCTTCGACGCCACCGCGTACGACCCCGTCCGCGGTCTGCTCTGGTTCGCGGCGGTCGTCGTGCTCGGAGCCGACAGCGTCCTCGGCGCGCTCGTCGCCGCGGCTCTGCTGGTCGGGCTCGACGCGGGGGCCCGCGGCGGAGTGGCGGCGGCCCTGATCGGTGTCCTCGCCGTCCTCGTCGGCCGCTTCCCCGAAGGCCCCTACGAGGCCCTGCGCGCGGCGGCGTCCCGGCTTCGGCTCCGCCGCGGGGCGACCCTGACACCCTTGGGCGCGCGCGTCCGCCGGCACCTGCGCCGGGCGGACCGGGCCCGGCCCGGGACGCTCGTGCCGCGGGCCGTCACGGGGGCGAAGGCATCGGTCGACGGGGGGCGGGGCGTACCAGGGGCATCCGGGCGGCTGCTCCCCGAGTCGCCCGACTCGCCCGACTCGCGCGGTCCGGGCGAGGAGGCCTACGGGCCGGGGCGCCCGCCGTCCTCGTCGCCTCCGCCTCAGGGTGCGCACCCGACACGAGAGTCACGCCCGGCACAGCAGTCGCGCCCGGCCCGACCGGCGCCTCCGACACCCGCGGCCACCGCCGCGCCGCCCGCCGGTGCTCCTCCGGCGGCACCGGCCGGTTCTCCCCACGGTCCGCCCCGTGCCGAATCCCCGGGCCCCCCGGTACCGGCCGCGCCTCCGAGCCGGCCCGGCGCGACGAGGCCGGCCGAGGACGGCGCCCGGCGCCCCGCCCGGACCGCGTCGCGGCCGCTGGCCGCCCGTCGGCTCCACGTCGGCTACGGCGGGTTCACCGCTCTCGACGGGGTCTCTCTCGACATCCCGCCGGGCCGGGTCACCGCGGTCGTCGGACCCAACGGCGCGGGGAAGAGCACCCTGTTCCACTGTCTGGCGGGGACCCTGCGTCCCTCGGACGGACAGGTGCTGCTCGGGGGGCGGGACATCACCCGTCTCGCGGCGCACGCGCGGACGCGGCTCGGGATCGCGCGGACCTTCCAGGAGCTGGCGGTCTTCCCGTCGCTGACCGTGGCCGAGAACGTGCGCGTCGGCGCCGAGCAGGGGCGGATCGCCGATCCGGGGGCGGTGGAGCGGGCGTTGCGGCTGCTCGCGCTGGACGGGCCGGTCAGGTCGCTGCCCGCGGCGGGGCTGCCGACCGGGACGCTGCGGCGCGTCGAACTGGCCAGGGCGCTCGCCGGGAGCCCCCGGGTGCTGCTGCTCGACGAACCCGCGGCCGGCCTCGACACCGGCGAAGTCGACGCGCTGGCCCGCGTGCTGCGGGCGCTCGCCGCGGACGGCATGGCCCTCCTGGTCGTCGAGCACGATCTCGATCTGGTCGCCGACCTGGCCCACACCGTGCACGTCATGGCGGCCGGACGGATCGTCGTCTCTGGGCCCGCCGACCGCGTCCTGGACCCGCGGACCGGCGGATGAGCATCGCCCTGCGGCACGCGCGCGTGCGCTACGGCCCCCTGGAAGCCCTGCACGGCGTCACCCTGGTCGCTCCCGGCCCCGGCCTCACCGTCCTGCTGGGCCGCAACGGCTCCGGCCGTACGACCGCGCTGCGCGCCCTCGCCGGAACCGTCCCGCTGTCCGCGGGCGCCGTCGTCTGGGACGGCGCCGACGTGACGCGTGTGCCCGCGTTCGAGCGGGCCCGGCGCGGGCTCTGTCTCGTCCCGGAGCGCCGGGCCGTGTTCGGTTCGCTGACCGTCCGCGAGAACCTGGAGCTCGCGGCGGCCGACCTCGCGGCCGCCCTGGACGCCTACCCGCAGCTGGCGCCGCTCCTCCCCCGCCGCGCCGGCACCCTCTCCGGCGGCGAACAGCGCATGCTCGCCCTCTCCCGCGCCCTGCTGACACACGCGCGCGTGGTGCTCGTCGACGAACCCGCGCAGGGCATGTCGCCGGCGGTCGCGGCCCGGACGTACGCGTTGCTCGGCGCTCTCGACGCGTGCGTGGTGATCGCCGAGCAGCGACTGCCGCCGGGGCTGCGCGAGCGCGCGGGCCGGACGACGTACGTCCATGAACTGCGCCGTGGCGCGGTCGTGTTCAGCGGAGAGGCGGCCGAGGCGGCGGCGCGGCGCGAGGGACCTCAGGGGCGGGGGGCGGGCCGAACAGGGCGGGGTCCGTGGCCCGGGCGCCGCCCGCCGCCCACGGGATGACGAGCCGGGCGCCCGGCTGAAGCCGGTCCGGACGGACCGGGTTCAGCCGGTCCGGACCGCCGCGGGGCGTCTACGGGATGACGAGCTGTGTGCCCGGGTTCAGCCGGTCCGGACTGCTGCCGATCTTCTTCTTGTTGGCCTTGTAGAGAGCCTGCCAGCCGCCCTTGACCCGGTACTTGCGGGCGATCGACGAGAGCGTCTCGCCCGTCTTCACCACATGGACGCGGACCTGCAGCGCGTACTTCTTCGAACAGGCGGGCCAGGCACCCCATCCCTGGACGGCCAGCACCTTCTTGGCCACCTTGATCTGCTCCGCGCGCGTGGCGAGATCTGCGCGGGGAGCGTAGGTCAGCCCCCCGAACGCGATCCAGGTGGGCTGCCAGAACTGGAGCCCGCCGTAGTAGCCGTTCCCGGTGTTCGCGTGCCAGCGCCCGCTGCTCTCGCACTCGGCGAGACAGCCCCAGGGCCACTCGTCGTCCGCGCAGTCGTAGGACACCCGGGCCGTCCGGGAACCCGGAAGCGGGGACGACGGCACGGCGGACGCGTCCTGGGGAACGAGAGCGGCCAGCACCGCGGCGACCACGGCCGCGTACCGGACTCGTCTGCTCGACAGCCCGGACACGGTCCACGTGGTCGGCAGGGTCCGCCTGGTCGGAATGGTCGGCATGGGAGGCATCGGGCCACGCTAAGCAGCCCGTCCCGCCCGTCGGCCCAGCCGCGCCCGGCACGCCCAGGGCCCCACCCGGTCGGACGACCGGGCGGGGCCCCGTGCCCGGGACGAGGGGGAGCGCGGCTCAGATGTCGAGCCGCTGCCCGGGCACGATCAGGTCGGGATCACCGCCGATGACGGCCTTGTTGGCGGCGTAGATCTTCCGCCAGGTGGTCCCGTGCCGCGCGGCGATGGCGCTCAGGGTGTCGCCGTCGCGGACGGTGTAGTCGCCGCGGCCCGAGCCGCGGTCGGTGTGGCCCGGCGGACGGGCCGGCGTCTTCGCCGGCTCCTGCTTCGTCGGGGCGGACCTGGGCGCCGAGTCGGTTGTCGACCTGGGCGCCGACTTGGTGGTCGCCGATCCTGTGGCCGGCCCGGCCCCCGAGGAGGCGGGCGCGTTTCCGTAGGCCCCGGCGCGGGCCGAGCAGGTGGGCCAGGCCCCCCACCCCTGTGCGCTCTGGACCTTGCTCGCGACGGCGATCTGCGCGCTCCTGGACGCCTTGTCGGCGGTCGGCGCGTAGGCCGTGCCGCCGTACGCGCGCCAGGTGCCGGCGGAGAACTGGAGCCCTCCGTAGTAGCCGTTGCCGGTGTTGATGTGCCAGTTGCCGCCGCTCTCGCACTGGGCGATGCGGTCCCACACTCCACTGTCGGCCGCGGCGGCGTCGCCGGTCGCGGCGAGCAGTCCGAGCGGGGCGAGCAGCGCCGCCCCGGTGAGGACCGCCGTCGTACGCGTTTTGTTCGCCGTACGAGCCTTGTGACTGTTCTCGTGAGTGCTGTCGGCACATGCGGACATGTAATTCCCTCTCGAAACACCCGGGGTCCCCCAGGACGGGACGCGGCTGCCTGCGTGTAGGACGCGGCCGTCGCGCTCCGCCCCCGTCCGCCGAAGGCTGTGCTGTGGTCCGGATGTGGTTCGGCCGGCGGACGTACCCGAGCGGTGCTCTGTGCACACGGTGCAGGAATCTATGGAGCCGGGCGCCCCGATATCAACCAACTCTTTGTCATTCGAGGCCAGTTAGCCGTTACCGCGGGTATCATCGATTTTCAGCCACCCACTTCATTGGGTGATTTCCGGATTTGTCGACCTGCTCCCCTTGTGATCTGTGACCCACTTCACCCAATCAACTTCCTCTGGACTCCTGGAAGTTGACTCGGAGTAACCGATTCCGGGGGTGACTTCACCCTGGGCGTCGGATGGTTCGATTCCGTTCGCTCTCGAGCGTGACTCCGGCCACAGATCACCCGTTGACATCTTCATGAGCCGGGAACCCCCGATTCATGGGCCGGGAGCCACCCGGCACCGCCACGCACCGCATCCCGAGGAGCCACCGTGCCGCGCATGCTCGACGTCAGCGACGACGTACGCGCCGAGATCGGCGACGAAGAAGCCGACCGGCTGCTCGCCGGAGAGAACGCCCCCGGCAGTTACGACTGCACGTCGTGCCGCACCCCGGGCGACTCGGAACAGGAGCGCACCAGCACCGTCCTGTTCATCGGCGACGAGACCGCCGTCCTCGCCTTCGCCCACGCCACCTGCCTGCCCTCGCAGGTCGTACAGGTCACCGAGGAACAGCTCCAGGGCGCCGTCCGCTCGATCCACCCCGACGGCGCTCCCGCCGACACCGGACCCGAGCAGGCCGTGCTCGGTGTCACCAGCGGACTCGTGCTGATCAACGGCGAGTTGCACCCGGCGCTCGTCGTCGAACCGACCGGGCCGATCGTGCGCCCCGGCTCGACCGACATCGGCGACGACTTCCTGCCGCTGCTGATCGAGCAGGGCTTCATGCCCGCGACCGAGCTGAACTCGGTGCCGCCGGTCCTGCACGGCTGGTCCGTGCTGCTCGCCATGGGTCAGCTGCACGCCGTGCTCCAGCCGGGCACCGGCGGCGGCTCGCAGGTCGCCTGGTGGCAGGCCCACCAGGCGCTCCAGGTCACCGAGAGCTGGCGCGCCGCCGCCAACAAGCACCAGCAGGTGCTCCTGTTCGCGGCGCCGGTCGGCTCGATCGGCCGTCAGCCCCGGGAGGACCTGCTGCGCGACGCCCTCGACAAGGCGGCCGCCAACGGCAAGCTGGTCGCGGCCGCGATGCCCCTCGCCGGTACGTGAGGGCACGGCGCCGCGCGAGCGCTCGGCGGAGTCGGCCGGGAAACCCGGGGCACGGGGTCGGCACCGACTGCCGGCGGGTTGTCCGCACGGTTCCCCGCGCCCCCGTGCGCGCCGCACGCTCCGGGTGACCCGCGAAATGACCGTGTGGGCCGCATCCGTTGGTTGGTGGGGTCGTTGGCACGTACGTGCACACCTACGACGCCCACCGCCACCGGCCCTTCCAGCCGGTCCCTCCCTCGGGCTCCCCCCTCCGTGCGAGCAGAGAGGTGCCGGCGTCGCGACCGGTGCAGGACACTCGGGGCGGCCCCTCACCCACGCCGATCTACGACGCGCTCTACGCCGAGTGGGTCAGATCCTTCAGGACGCTGCCCGGCGACCGGCACGGCGAGGAGGAGCTGGGGTTCACGGCTTTCGGGAGCCTCGGACGCGGTGCGAACTCGTACAGCGCGTCGAGCACCTACAGCTCGTACAGCGCGGGGGCGCACACCGCACGGCAGATCGCCGCGCAGCACGGACCCACCACGACGACGACCGCTGTCTGGCAGCCGGGCGCACGCCAGCACGGCACCGGGATGCACCACATCCCGGCCGCGCTGCCGCCCGCACCACGCAGGGGTCTGTGAACAGCGAGCTCTTGAGCGGCGACGCGTGAGGGGCGGCTCCCCCAGGAGCCGCCCCTCACGCGTCGCCGTCAGGCGCTACTTCTTCTTGTTGGCGCCGCGCTTCTCGCGCACCCGCACCGAGATGTGGATCGGCGTGCCCTCGAAGGCGAACTCCTCGCGCAGCCGGCGCTCGATGAAGCGCCGGTAGCCGTGCTCGATGAAGCCCGAGGCGAAGAGCACGAACCGCGGAGGCTTGGTGCCCGCCTGCGTACCGAACAGGATGCGGGGCTGCTTGCCGCCGCGGACCGGGTGCGGGTGGGCGGCGACCAGCTCGCCGAGGAAGGCGTTCAGACGGCCGGTCGGGACGCGGGTCTCCCAGCCGTCCAGGGCCGTCTCGATCGCCGGGACGAGCTTCTCCATGTGGCGGCCGGTGCGGGCCGAGACGTTCACCCGGGGCGCCCAGGCCACCTGGGCGAGCTCGGTCTCGATCTCCCGCTCCAAGTAGTAGCGACGCTCCTCGTCGAGGGTGTCCCACTTGTTGAAGGCCAGGACGATGGCGCGGCCCGCGTCGACGGCCATGGTGACGATGCGCTGGTCCTGCACGGAGATGGTCTCGGACGCGTCGATCAGGATGACCGCGACCTCGGCCTTCTCGACGGCGGCGGCGGTGCGCAGCGAAGCGTAGTAGTCGGCGCCCTGCTGGAGGTGGACGCGCTTGCGGATGCCCGCCGTGTCGATGAACTTCCAGGTGATGCCGCCGAGTTCGATGAGCTCGTCGACCGGATCACGGGTGGTGCCCGCGACCTCGTTGACGACCACGCGGTCCTCGTTGGCCACCTTGTTCAGCAGGGAGGACTTGCCGACGTTCGGGCGGCCGATGAGGGCGATGCGGCGGGGGCCGCCCACCGCGGTGCCGAAGGTCTGCTCAGGGGCCTCGGGCAGCGCCTCCAGGACGGCGTCCAGCATGTCGCCGGTGCCGCGGCCGTGCAGCGCGGAGACCGGGTGCGGCTCGCCGAGACCGAGGGCCCAGAGGTACGAGGCGTCGGACTCGCCGCTCATGCCGTCGACCTTGTTGGCACACAGGACGACGGGCTTGCCGGCCTTGCGGAGAAGGCGTACGACCGCCTCGTCGGTGTCGGTCGCGCCGACCTTGGCATCGACGACGAAGACGACCGCGTCGGCGGCCTCGATCGCGTATTCGGCCTGTGCGGCGACGGACGCGTCGATGCCGAGGACGTCCTGCTCCCAGCCGCCGGTGTCGACGAGCTTGAAGCGGCGGCCCGCCCACTCGGCCTCGTAGGTCACCCGGTCGCGTGTGACGCCGGGCTTGTCCTCGACGACGGCCTCGCGGCGGCCGATGATGCGGTTCACCAGGGTCGACTTGCCGACGTTCGGGCGGCCTACGACGGCGAGGACGGGCAGCGGGCCGTGGCCCGCCGCCTCGATCGCGCCCTCGACGTCCTCGACGTCGAAGCCCTCTTCCGCGGCGAGCTCCATGAACTCCGCGTACTCGGCATCGCCAAGCGCCCCGTGCTCGTGTTCCGCCGAGCCGTCGGGCTGGATGTGGTCGTTCATGAAGTCCGTACCTCGTCGTTCATTCGTGGTGATCGGTGGAACACCCGTAAACCGGGTGATCCACTACTAAGTGTCGCCTAACGCCCTACGGGGCGCCCGACGTTTTCCGGGCGTCCGGTCAGACGCCTGGCGTTGTCCAGGTGGGCGCTGAGCTGTTTCTGGATGCGGCCGGTGGCCTCGTCCAGCGCGTGGCGCGTACGCCGTCCGCTGCCGTCGCCCGCTTCGAAGGGGTCGCCGAAGACGACGTCGACCCTGCTGCGCAGTGGGGGCAGCCCCTTTATCAACCGGCTGTTCCTCTCGGAACTTCCCAGTACCGCCACCGGGACGATCGGGGCTCCGCTGCGCACCGCGAAGTACGCGAGCCCGGCCCGCAGCGAGGCGAAGTCGCCCTCGCCCCGGGTGCCCTCCGGGAAGATCCCGAGGACGCCGCCGGACGCCAGGACGCCGAGGGCGTCGGTGATGGCCGTGCGGTCGGCGATCTCGCGGTCGACCTTCAGCTGGCCGATGCCCAGCAGAAACGGGTCGAGCGGGCCGATGAACGCTTCCTTCTTGATCAGGAAGTGTGTGGGCCTGGGCGCGACGCCCATGACCATCGGCCCGTCGATGTTGTGCGAGTGGTTCACGGCGAGGATCGCCGGGCCGGTCGCGGGGACCTTCCAGGCGCCGAGCACGCGCGGCTTCCACAGCCCGTACATCAGGCCGACGCCGATCCGGCGCCCCACCTCGGCGCCTCTCGCGGAGGGTGCGGTCACTTGGCGGCCCGCTTCTCCTCGACGAGGGTGACGACGCACTCGATGACCTGCTGGAGCGTGAGGTCGGAGGTGTCCACCTCGACCGCGTCGTCCGCCTTGGCGAGCGGGGAGGTCTTGCGGCTGGAGTCGGCAGCGTCCCGCTTGATCAGGGCCTCGCGGGTCGCGTCGATGTCCGCGCCCTTCAGCTCACCGCTGCGCCGGGCGGCACGCGCCTCCGGGGAGGCCGTGAGGAAGATCTTCAGGTCGGCGTCGGGCAGCACGGTGGTGCCGATGTCGCGGCCCTCGACGACGATGCCGGCCGGCGCGGACCCGGCGAGGGTGCGCTGCAGCTCGGTGATCCGGGCACGCACCTCGGGCACGGCGCTGACCGCGCTCACCCTGGAGGTGACCTCCTGCGTACGGATCGGGCCCGCGACGTCGGTCCCGTCGACCGTTATGGTCGGCGCGTCCGGGTCGGTACCGGAGATGATCTCCGGCTTCTCGGCCACGGCGGCGATCGCGGAGGGGTCGGTGATGTCGATGCCGTTGCTGACCATCCACCACGTGATCGCGCGGTACTGGGCCCCTGTGTCCAGGTAGCTCAGACCGAGCTTCGCGGCCACGGCCTTCGAGGTGCTCGACTTGCCCGTGCCGGAGGGGCCGTCGATGGCGACAATCACAGCCGGAGCGGTACGGGCGGCGCCGTTGTCCACGGTGGGAACACCTTCCTGGTGCGGGGTGGAGGTCTCTGCGGGACGCGATCGCGCCCCGCACAAGGTTACTGGCTCCACGGACCCCGTATTACTGGCCCGTCCCCGGACCGGTCACGGAGCCCTGCCGGCACGGCGCCCGGCCCCGCACCGATCCTCGCCGCAGCGCCCGAACCGCTCGGCGCCAGGGCGCCTCCCGGGCCTCGTACGCCCGCGAACGGCTGTCGGCCGCCGGCGACCGGCAGCGGGCTGTCGCAACGGCCCGCCGCGCGGGCAGCCCCGGGCGGACTCCGGCCTCACTGCCGCAGCGCCCAGCCCCGCTCCCGCAGCGCCGCGCCGAGCACCGGCACGGCCTTCGGCTCCACCATCAGCTGCACCAGACCGGCCTGCTGACCGGTCGCGTGCTCGATGCGTACGTCCTCGATGTTGACCCCGGCCATCCCCGCGTCGGCGAAGATGCGGGCGAGCTGACCGGGCTGGTCGTCGATGAGGACGGCCACGACCTCGTAGGCGCGCGGCGCGGAACCGTGCTTGCCGGGGACACGGACCTGGCCCGCGTTGCCGCGGCGCAGGACGTCCTCGATGCCGGTGGCGCCGTCGCGCCGCTTGGCCTCGTCGGAGGACTGCAGGGCGCGCAGTGCCTGGACCGTCTCGTCGAGGTCGGAGGAGACGTCCGCGAGGAGGTCCGCGACCGGTCCCGGGTTCGCGGAGAGGATGTCGATCCACATCCGGGGGTCGGAGGCCGCGATCCGGGTCACATCGCGGATGCCCTGCCCGCAGAGCCGTACGGCCGCCTCCTCCGCGTGCTCCAGGCGCGCGGCGACCATGCTGGACACCAGGTGCGGCATGTGTGAGACGAGCGCCACGGCGCGGTCGTGGGCGTCAGCGTCCATCACGACGGGTACGGCACGGCAGAACGACACCAGTTCCAGGGCGAGGTTCAGGACCTCGGTGTCGGTGTCGCGGGTCGGCGTGAGCACCCAGGGCCGTCCCTCGAAGAGGTCGCCGGTCGCGGCCAGCGGGCCGGACTTCTCGCGGCCCGACATGGGGTGCGTGCCGATGTACGGGGCGAGGTCGAGGCCCAGGGCCTCCAGCTCGCGGCGCGGACCGCCCTTGACGCTGGCGACGTCCAGGTAGCCACGGGCGACGCCGCGCCGCATGGCGTCCGCGAGGGTCGCGGCGACGTGCGCGGGCGGTGCGGCGACGATCGCGAGATCGACGGGCCCCTCGGGTGCCTCGTCGGTGCCGGCGCCAAGCGCGGCCGCCGTTCGGGCCTGCTCCGGGTCATGGTCGGCGAGGTGGACGACGACGCCGCGCGCGGCGAGCGCGAGGGCCGCGGAGGTGCCGATCAGCCCGGTTCCGATGACGAGCGCGGTCCTCACTGGGCGATGTCCTTGCGGAGCGTGCCCGCGGCGCCCAGGTAGACGTGCACGATGTCGGCGCGCGGCCGGTCGGACTCGATGTGTGCGAGAACACGTACGACGCGGGGCATCGCGCCCTCGATGTCCAGCTCCTGCGCGCAGATCAGCGGGACGTCGACGATGCCGAGCTTGCGCGCGGCGGCCGCGGGGAAGTCGCTGTGCAGATCGGGCGTCGCCGTGAACCAGATACTGATCAGGTCGTCCGTGGTGAGCGCGTTCCGCTCCAGGATGGCGGTCAGCAGCTCGCTGACCTGCTCGTCCATGTGGCCGGCCTCGTCCCGTTCCAGTTGGACGGCGCCCCGGACCGCTCGTACCGCCACGGTGATACTCCTCGCTGATCTGCGTACACGTCGTGTCCCACCAGCGTAGTCAGCCCCCCGCGCGCGGGTGCGCGGCGCCCGCCTGACGAGACGGGGGCCGCGCACCGCAGGACCCGGCCGGAAGCGGGTCCTGCCGCCTCTTCAGCGCGACTGCCGCTCGATGAGGTGACCTCCCGGCCTCACGCTCGGCCAATGTCACCTGAATCGCCTTATTCCGTCACTTGTAGTGAGAACACACCCGTGTGGCTCTGGACGCGGGCCCAGGAGTCCGCTCTCATGGCAGGAGACTCGCCTCGGGGGAGGCCCGAATGAAACGTCCAGGACCCCTTCTCACCCTTCTCGCAGGGCTCGTGCTCGGCGTGTTCATGCTGTCGCTCAATGCGACGACGGGGGCGAAGACCGCGTCGACGTACCGGGAGTCGCCGGGCGTCTCGGTGTCGCCCAGTTCGCCGCCGACCTCCGCCTCGCCGTCGCCGAGTCCGTCGCCGACCTCCAGCCCGGTGCCCAACGCCGACTACGCGGGCCGCACCGACGACAATTCCTCGGCGGTCGCCGTCTCCCTGCGGGGCGGCAAGGCGATCGCGTACTTCTGCGACGGGCACGACAAGGAGTCCTGGCTGAAGGGTGACGTGAAGGACGACGGCACCATGAAGCTGACGGGCAGCAACGGCGACGAGCTGGACGGGACCCTCCAGGACGGCAAGCGGATCCGCGGCACCGCCGACATCGGCGGGCAGCGCTATAGCTTCACGGCCGACAAGGCGGCCAAGCCCTCCGGGCTCTACCGGGCGACGGCCACCGTGCGCGGCGCGAAGCTCGACGGCGGCTGGATCGTGCTCCCCGGCGGCAAGCAGGTCGGCGTCGTCACCCGCGACGGCACTCCCTCGGCGGCACCGGTGATCGATCCGGAGACCGGCGCCGTGACGATCGACGGACAGAAGATCATCGCGCGTCCTGTCACCCCCTGACCCCTTCTCCGCAGGGAGCCGATCATGACCGTGAACCCGAACGCCGCCACTCAGGGATTCCCCTCTCCGCCGCCCGCCCGCAGCCGCCCGAACCCGGCCCGCTATCTGGTCCCGGCCCTGGTCGCCGCAGCGGTCGCGGTCGGTCTCGGCGTCTACGGCAAGGTGCACGACCCGGCGGGAACCGCCTTCAATCTCGCCGGTTTCAGCAGCACGGGCGCCGTGAAGTCCTGGCTGGCGACGACGGCGTTCTTCTTCGCGCTCGTCCAGCTCGTCTCGGCGCTCATGATGTACGGAAAACTGCCGGGCCCGAGCTGGGCGCCGACGCTGCACCGGTGGTCGGGGCGGATCGCGTTCCTGGTGGCGGTACCGGTCGCGGTGCACTGTCTGTACGCTTTGGGCTATCAGACGTACGAAACACGCGTTATGTGGCACTCGCTCCTGGGTTGCTTCTTCTTCGGTGCCTTCAGTGCCAAGATGCTGCTGCTCCGCTGGGAGCGCTTGCCCGGCTGGCTTTTGCCGATCGTCGGCGGCCTTGTCTTCGCCGTGCTCACGGCCATCTGGCTGACGTCCGCCTTCTGGTTCTTCCGTACATTCGGAGTGACGACATGACCCACCGCTCGACGCGGCGCACGGTGATTCTCGCGACGGGGGCGTCCGCGCTGCTCGTGGGGTGCAGCGAGTACAGCGACAGCAACAGCTCCTCGGACTCGTCCCCGAAGGCGTCCAGCGGTGAGGAGCTCGCGGCGACGAGCGCCATCCCGGTCGGCGGAGGCAAGATCTTCAAGGACCAGAAGGTCGTGGTCACCCAGCCGGCGAAGGGCGACTTCAAGGCCTTCTCGGCGATCTGCACGCATCAGGGCTGCACGGTGAACAAGGTCGCTGACGGCACCATCGACTGCCCCTGCCACGGGAGCAAGTTCAGCGTCGAGGACGGCGCGGTCAAGGCCGGACCCGCGCCGCGACCGCTGCCCGCGGAGAAAATCACGGTGGAAGGAAATTCGATCCGCCTGGCGTGAGACGGCCCGTACGCTCCGGGCATGCGTTCCGAGCCCCCCGTACCCCAGACGCCCCAGACACCCCAGACACCCACGGTGTCGACAGCGCCCCAGGCAGCGTCGGCGCCGGCCCTCTCGCTGGTGCGGGACCACACCGTCTACTCCTGCGTGATGGGCTCACGCGCCTTCGGGCTGGCCACGGACGGCAGCGACACGGACCGCCGGGGCGTCTTCCTCGCTCCGACCCCGCTCTTCTGGCGCTTCGAGAAGCCGCCGACGCATGTCGAGGGCCCGGCGGAGGAGCAGTTCAGCTGGGAGCTGGAGCGGTTCTGCACGCTCGCGCTGCGCGCGAACCCGAACATCCTGGAGTGTCTGCACTCCCCTCTCGTCGAGTACGTGGACGACACCGGGCGCGAACTCCTCGCCCTCCGGCAGGCGTTCCTCTCCCGCCGGGCGCACGAGACGTTCGCCCGCTATGCCCAGGGCCAGCACAAGAAGCTGGAGGCCGATGTCCGCACGCACGGCGCCCCACGCTGGAAGCACGCCATGCATCTGCTGCGCCTGCTGATGAGCTCGCGCGATCTGCTGCGCACCGGGTCCCTGACGATCGACGTCACGGAGCAGCGCGAACCGCTGCTCGCCGTGAAGCGGGGCGAGGTGCCCTGGCCCGAGGTGGAGAACTGGATGTCCCGGCTGGCGGCGGAGGCCGACGACGCGGCCGCCCACAGCCCGCTCCCGCCCGAACCGGACCACGCACGCGTGGAGGACTTCCTGATCCGGGTGCGGCGCGCCTCAGCGCTCCAGGACCCCGCCGGTGCCCTGCGGCCCCCGGACACCGTCCTGACCTCCCCGGACGCCGTCCAGGCGGACCCTGACGACGAAGGCGTGCAGGGCGTCGTACGCGGAGGGGGCGTCGGGCAGAGCTGAGGCGTCCTGCGCCTCGTCGAGGAGCACGTGCAGCCGCTCCACGTCCTCCTCCACGCGTGCGTGGGGGACATCCGCGGACCCGTGCTCCCGCTCCGCCTTCGCGGCGATCAGGTCCGGCAGATACGCGGGGGACGCGACCTGCCCGGCCAGCGTGGGCAGGTCGGCCTGGACCTCGCCGCTGCGCATGAGGTGGATGCCGGTGAGCAGCACACGGAACGTGTAGAGCAGCGGCTTGAGTTCGCCGGTCTTCTCGAAGAGCCGCCACTGCGTGGCCGCGAACCCCCGGTAGTGGTGGGCGTGATGGTGCGTGATGACCCCGGGGGCGAGCGAGACCAGCTCACGGTGTTCGTCGCCGGTGCGCACGACGAGCGGCGAGAGAAGCTGCTCCAGCACATAGCCGTTGCGCCGCAGCATCAGTCGTACGAACTTGCGCAGGTCGTGGGTGACCAGGTCCATCTCGACCCCGTCGCCGTCCCACCACATGCGGGACCGGGTCTCCTCCGGCTCGCGCAGCCCGACCAGGTCGGCGGTCGGCAGCAGGTGGACGCCGCGCAGGTCGACGTCGGAGTCGCGCGAGGGGAAGCCGTACAGGTGCGCTCCGGAGACGGTGGCGAAGAGCACGGGGTCGGGCTGTTCGTCGACCACGCTCGCGAGGTCGGTGCCGATGCCGAGGACGTCTGTCATCGCTCAAGCGTCCCAGAGCGCCCCCAGCGCCATGAGGTCGCCCTGGTACTCGATGCGGTCGGCCCAGGAGGACGGCCAGGCCTCCGAGCCGTGGTGGGCGCCCGCGAACGCCCCGGTCAGACAAGCGATGGAGTCGGAGTCCCCCGAGGTGCAGGCGGCCCGGCGCAGCGCGGTGACGGGTTCGTCGACGAACAGCAGGAAGCACAGCAGGCCGGTGGCGAACGCCTCCTCGGCGACCCAGCCCGCGCCGGTGGCAAGGCAGGGGTCGGCCTCGGGCGAGACGGTGCGTACGGCCTGGCGGAGGTTGTCCAGGACGTCGATGCACTCGTCCCAGCCGCGGGAGATGTAGCCCTCCGGCGAGGCGTCGTCGCCGAAGGTCCACAGGTCGCCGAGCCAGCGGGAGTGGTAGCGGTGCCGGTTCTCGTGCGCGTACGAGTTCAGCAGGCCGATCAGTCCCCTCGGCTCGACGCCCTGGGTGAGCAGCCGGACGGCGTGCGCCGTGAGGTCCGAGGCGGCGAGCGCGGTGGGGTGGCCGTGGGTGAGCGCGGCCTGGAACTGGGCGGCGCCCGCGCGCTGTTCGTCGCTGAGCCCGCGGGCGAGCCCGACGGGTGCCACGCGCATGTTGGCGCCACAGCCCTTGGAGCCGATCTGGCTGGCCTCCTGCCAGCGGCGCTTCTCGTTCTTGAGGAGGTCGCAGGCGACGAGGCAGGTCCGGCCGGGCGCGCGGTTGTTCTCGGGCGACTGGTACCAGTCCACGAACTCCTCGCGCACCGGCCGTTCCATCCGCAGTGGGCCGAGGAGACCTCGGTCCATGGCCGTGCGCAGCCCCTTCGCCAGCGCCAGTGTCATCTGGGTGTCGTCGGTGACGAACGCGGGCTCGGGCAGCGCCATCCGCCGCCAGGGGCCGCACTTGTCGAGGATGGCGGGCACGGAGTTGAACTCGGTGGGGAACCCGAGGGCGTCGCCGAGGGCCAGCCCGATGAGGGAACCGGTGGCGGCGCGCTTCGCGAGGGTCGTGCTGGTCATCGGGGCCGTCCTTACGCGGTGGGCCGCAGCAGGGGTGGGTGCAGGGCTTTGGCGCCGCCCGCCCGGTAGAGGGCGGCGGGCTTGCCGCGGCCGCCGGTGAGGCGCGCGGCACCGGGGACCTGTTCGACGAATCCGGGCGTGGCGAGGACCTTGCGCCGGAAGTTGGGCCGGTCGAGCGCGGTGCCCCACACCGTCTCGTAGACCTGCTGCAGCTCTCCGAGGGTGAACTCGGGCGGGCAGAAGGACGTGGCGAGACAGGAGTACTCCAGCTTGGCGCCCACGCGTTCGTGGGCGTCGGCGAGGATGCGGTCGTGGTCGAAGGCGAGCGGGCCGAGCGCGTTGAACCGCAGCCACTGGGCCTGCGCCGCGTCGCCGCCGCCGCGGGGCTCGGGAGGGTCGGGAAGGAGTGCGGCGAACGCGACGGAGACGATCCGCATGCGCGGGTCGCGGTCGGGCTCGCTGTAGGTCCGCAGCTGTTCCAGGTGGAGTCCCGAGATGTCCGACAGGCCGGTCTCCTCGGCGAGTTCGCGGCAGGCCGCCGCCTCGGCCGATTCGTGGGGCAGTACGAAGCCGCCGGGCAGGGCCCAGCGGCCGGCGTACGGTTCCTGCCCCCGCTCGACGAGCAGCACCTGGAGTGCGCCCGCGCGCACCGTCAGGACGGCCAGGTCGACGGTGACGGCGAAGGGCTCGAAGGCGTACTTGTCGTAGCCCTCGGGCGCTGTGCCACCCGGTGCGCGGTCCTCCCCCGTCGCCACCCCCCGCGCCCCCTCTTTATGGTCAGCCTGACTATGGTCAGTTCGACTTTAAAGGGGCGGGAGGATGCCAACAAGGCTCTCGGTCAGGGAAGTTGCGGCTTCTCGAACCCGGCGCGGGAGCTGTGGCGGCGCCGGGGACGGGACGGTGGAAGGTGGGGCGGCCCCTAGACCCGGGCGCGTGACGCCTCCGGCCGCCGGGCCTCGGCACGGCGTGTGTCCGGTTCCTGCGCCCGAGCGCGCGCCGGAGCGAGGGCGGCCACGAGCGCTCCGGCGGCCGCGACTCCCGCGGAGACCCACAGGGCCGGACCGCAGCCGTCGACGAAGTTCTCCGCCGAGCCGTAGCCCCCGTAGCGCGTGAACACGGCCGCGGCGACGGCGATTCCGAAGACTCCGCCCAGCTCACGCAGCGCGTTGTTGACGCCGGCCGCGACGCCCGCGTCGGCCGACGGCACGGCGGAGGTCACCGCGTTCGCGACGGTGGGGAAGACCATGGAGATACCGACGCCCGCGATGATCAGCGGCAGCACCAGCCGTCCGTAGCCGACACCGGGCTGCACCTGCCAGGCCAGCAGTCCGAGGCCGGTCGCCTGGAGGACGAGTCCCCCGAGCATGAAGGGCCGGTTTCCGAACCGGTCGGCCAGCGCGCCCGCGAGCGGTGCCACGAGCAGGGGCATGCCGGTCCACACCAGGATGCGGACACCGGCCTGCAACGGCGAGTTGCCGAGGCCGAGCTGGAACAGCTGCGTGATCATGAACAGGGAGCCGAGCAGCGACATGAACGCCAGGAAGACGACGCCGTTGGCGGTGGAGAAGGCACGCCTTCGGAAGTACCCGAGGGGCAGCATCGGGTAGCGCGCCCCCGACCGCTCCCAGCCGAGGAAGGCCGCCATGAAGACGACTCCGACGGCCAGCGCGCCCAGCACCTCGGCGTTCCCCCAGCCCGCCTGCGGGGCCCGCACCGGCGCCCAGGCGAGGCCGGTCAGTCCGACGGCGGCCAACAGCAGCCCCACGACATCGAGTTGTGGACGGGGGCCGTGGCTCTCGCGCAGTTTCAGCGCGGCCAGCGGCAGCATCGCGAGCCCCGTCGGCACGTTGATCCAGAAGATCCACTGCCAGGACAGGCCCTCGGTGACGGCACCCCCGAGCACGGGCCCGGCCGCGACACCGAGGCCGGTCACGCCGCCCCAGACCCCGATGGCGACGCCCCGCTTCTCGGCCGGGAACGCCTCACTGATCAGGGTCAGGGTGAGCGGCAGCAGAACGGCGGCGCCGGCTCCCTGGAGCACCCGCGCGGCGATGAGCTGGCCCGGTCCCGCGGCCAGCGCCGCGAGGGCCGAGGCCAGGGTGAACACGGCGAGCCCGACGACGTACATGCGCCGTCGCCCGAAGCGGTCGCCGAGCGCGGCACCGGTCAGGGTGAGGCAGGCGAAGACGAGGTTGTAGGCGTTGATCGTCCACTCCAGGTCGGACAGGCTCGCCCCGAAGTCGGCCCGCAGGGCGGGCAGCGCGGTGGCCACGACGACCACGTCGAGAGAACAGAGCAGCGCCCCGAGTCCGGCCAGGATCACGGTCCACACCCGGCGTGCCGGCACGCCGGACGGCTGCTGGACGGGGGCGCGTGCGGTGGTGTCGGTCATGACGGTTCCTTCCGTGAGGATCACTCACGGAAGACGGACCGGACCCGCGCCGAAAAGGAATCGCGGCTGGGGGCGCCGCCCGAGGAACGCGAGGAGCACACCGCCGGGCCCCGTCCGCACCGGTACGTCGACCGGGTCGGCGAACCGCACACCGCGGTCGGCGTCCGCGACCACCATGTACGCGACGGGCAGCAGTTCGGCGGCGAGCGCCGAGGGGATCGGCCGTCCCTGCCCGCAGGCCCGCGCGACGTCCCAGCCGTGCACCGCGATCTCCAGGGCACCGACGGCCGCCAGCAGCCCCGGGTCCATGCACCGGTCACCCACGGCCGGGGCGGGCCGCGCGGCGGACATCGCCGCCCAGGCGCCGAGAAGGGCGCCGGCCCGTTCCCGGAAGGCGCACACCGGATCGGCGGCGGGCGGGGAAGGGCCCAGCCCGACCCGCCCGTCCGCGACGCCTTCGTAGAGGGCGTCCACCGAGTCGTCGAGGTGGTGGAGCAACTCCCCGAGGTCCCAAGCCGCGCACGGCGTCGGCCACCGCAGACCGTCACGCGGCACGACGGCGACGCTGCCCAGCGCGTACGCGAGCGACCGCTCCAGGAGCTCTCCGGGGTTCACGGGAGGATCCGGGGCAGGCCGAAGGCGGCGAACAGCTCCGGGTCCAGGAAGACGGTGAGCCGTGCGACGCCGCCTTCCTCGACGGTGAGCACCTGCACGGAGTGCGCCCGGAGCACCCCGTCGATGCCGCGCTCGTACGCCGCCACCGCGGGCTGCCCGTTGGCCCGGACAGGCAGCATGCGGATCCATCCCGTCTCGCGCCCCGACAGCACCCGTACGCGCAGGAACCGCAGGACGTCCTTCCTGCCGCTGAACCATTCCAGGTGGGGCGGCATCTCCAGCTCGACGCCGTCCCGCAGCAGCCCCAGCAGCGACTCCATGTCGGCGTTCTCGAAGGCCGACATGTAGCGGTCGAGGAGTTCGCGGTCGTCGGCACCGGCGGGCTCGACCACCAGGTCCTCGTCCGGCGCGACCTCGTCGAGCCGGGCACGCGCGCGCTGGAGGGTGCTCTTGACCGCCGCGGTCGACGTGTCGAGCAGGGCCGCGACCTCGGACGCCCGCCAGGCCAGTACGTCCCGCAGGATCAGCACGGCCCGCTGCCGCGCGGGCAGGTTCTGCAGCGCGGCGACCAGGGCGAGCCGCAGAGTCCCGCGCGCCGCGACGACCGTCGCCGGGTCGATGAGCCTGTCGGGCAGCGGCTGGAGCCACGGAATGTCCGTCGCGGAGGCCCGCAGAGGCTCCTCGGGCGCGTCTCCCGGCCCGCCGAGCCCGGTGGGCAGCGGACGGCGCCCCCGCCCCTCCAGCGCCGTCAGGCACGTGTTGGTGGCGATCCGGTAGAGCCAGGTACGCAGGGAAGCCCGGCCCTCGTACCCCTCGTAGGACCGCCAGGCCCGCAGATACGTCTCCTGGACGAGGTCCTCGGCGTCGTCGACCGAGCCGAGCATGCGGTAGCAGTGGGCGAGCAGCTCCCGCCGGTACGGATCGGTCAGCCGGACGAAGTCGTCGCGGTCCGTCGTCGCGGTCATCGCCGCTCCCTTCGTTCGCACCGGGGCACACCGTGACGCACCGGTGGTCCGTTCACCGGTACAGACCGGCGGGACGGCGAAAACGAATCGGCCGGCCCCGGAGAAGTTCCGGGACCGGCCGTCTGCGCTTGAGGCGTCCGAGGGCTTCGAGAGCCGCGGACGCCGCTCCGAGGGCTAGAGGCCGACCTCGGCCATCAGCATGCCGACCTCGGTGTTCGACAGGCGGCGCAGCCAGCCCGACTTCTGGTCGCCCAGGGTGATCGGGCCGAACGCGACGCGCACCAGCTTGTCGACCGGGAAACCGGCCTCGGCGAGCATGCGGCGCACGATGTGCTTGCGGCCCTCGTGCAGGGTCACCTCGACGAGGTAGTTCTTGCCGGTCTGCTCGACGACACGGAAGTGGTCCGCCTTGGCGTACCCGTCCTCCAGCTGGATCCCGTCCTTGAGCCGCTTGCCCAGGTCACGCGGGATCGGGCCCACGATGTGCGCGAGGTAGACCTTCTTCACGCCGTACTTCGGGTGGGTCAGCCGGTGCGCCAGCTCGCCGTGGTTGGTGAGCAGGATCACGCCCTCGGTCTCGGTGTCGAGCCGGCCCACGTGGAAGAGCCGCGTCTCGCGGTTCGTCACGTAGTCGCCGAGGCACTGACGGCCCTCGTTGTCCTCCATCGTGGAGACGACACCGGCCGGCTTGTTCAGCGAGAAGAACTGGTACGACTGCGTCGCGACCGTCAGGCCGTCGACCTTGATCTCGTCCTTCTCCGTGTCGACACGGAGGCCCTGCTCCAGGACGATCTCGCCGTTGACCTCGACCCTGGCCTGCTCGACCAGCTCCTCGCAGGCGCGCCGGGAACCGTAGCCGGCGCGCGCGAGGATCTTCTGCAGGCGCTCACCCTCCTGCTCGGCGCCCGGGAACGTCTTGGGCAGCTTGATCTCCGGCTTGCCCGCGTACCGGTCGCGGTTGCGCTCCTCGGTCCGGGTCTCGTA
This sequence comes from Streptomyces sp. NPDC002935, assembly GCF_040611295.1. Taxonomy (NCBI): domain Bacteria; kingdom Bacillati; phylum Actinomycetota; class Actinomycetes; order Kitasatosporales; family Streptomycetaceae; genus Streptomyces; species Streptomyces sp. NPDC002935. Next base: position 30,791 of record NZ_JBEXNW010000026.1, on the reverse strand, counting down.
CTCACGGGAGCGCGCGTTCTCCGTCCGGCCGCCGCGCTGCTGGCCCTGCTTGGGGCCGCCCTTGGCGCCACCGCGCGCTGACGCTCCGCGCCCGGACTTCGGGCCCTCATGCGTGCCCCCGGGGCCTACGTCGTAGCGACGCTCCTCGGGACGGGGCTTGCTGGGACGCTTCGGCTGGTCGTCGCGTCCTGCCGCCGCGCTCCTGGGCTGGGAGCCGGTCCCACCGGTTCCCCGCGCGCCGCCCCCGCCCGTCCCACGGGTGCCGCCTCCGCCGGCCCCACGCGGGCTGCCGGTGCCACGCGAGCCACCGCCTCCGCCGGTACCCCGCGGGTTGCCGCTGCCACGTGAGCCGCTGCTCCCGCCGGTTCCCCGCGGGTTGCCGCGCCCGCTGTTCCTGCCATTGCCGCTGCCACTGCTTCGCATCAAAGTTCCGTCGTCGTCGTGTCGTCTGCATCTGCATCCGGTGCATCCGGATCGAACGACGGGACCCCTTCCAGCGTCTCGGCCTCGATCGCGTCCGCCTCGGGGAGGAAGGGCGCGAGCTCCGGGAGCTCGTCCAGACCGCGCAGGCCCATTCGCTCCAGGAAGTAGTTCGTCGTCGTGTACAGGATCGCACCTGTTTCGGGTTCCGTGCCCGCCTCCTCGACCAGACCCCTCTGGAGGAGGGTGCGCATCACGCCGTCACAGTTGACTCCGCGGACCGCCGAGACCCTGGATCGGCTGACCGGCTGGCGGTACGCGACGACCGCCAGCGTCTCCAGGGCCGCCTGGGTGAGCCGGGCCTGCTGGCCGTCCAGGACGAAGCGTTCGACGGCGCTCGCGTACTCGGGGCGCGAGTAGAAGCGCCAGCCGCCCGCGATCAGCCTGAGCTCGAAACCGCGGCCCTGGACGGTGTACTCGTCGGCCAGGGCGCGCAGCGCGTCCGCGATCTGCCGCTTGGGCCGCTCCAGGATCTTGGCCAGGTGTTCCTCGGTGGCCGGCTCGTCCACCACCATCAGGACGGCCTCCAGGGCGGGCCTGAGATCGAGGTCGGCGACGGTGCGCGGCCCCGCGGGGGTGTCGGTGGTCTCCTCGCTCACGCCTTCTCCTCCTTGGTCCCGCGCCGGGCCTCGTCCTTCACCGCTTCCGCGGGCCGGTCGAACTCGTCGGTCACCCTCGGCCGGTCGTCGCCCTCTCCGCCCGTCCAGCGCACCATGAGGTCCCCGAGGGCCTCCTTCTGGTCCAGGGCGACGACCTTCTCCCGGTAGAGCTCCAGGAGGGCCAGGAACCGGGCGACCACGGTGAGGGTGTCGTCGGTGTCCTCGACGAGCGAGCGGAAACTGGCCTCGCCGCGTTCCCGGAGCAGCGCCACCACGATCTGGGCCTGTTCCTGCACGCTGACGAGCGGCGCGTGGATGTGGTCGACGTACACCTGCGGCTTGGGTCTCGGCTGCATCGCCTTCACGGCGAGCTTGGCGAACCCCTCCGCCCCGATGCTGATGACGACCTCGGGCAGCAGCTCGGCGTGATGCGCTTCCAGGCCGACGGTACGGGGGTAGCGGCGGGCCTCCTCTTCGAGCCGCGCGTTGAAGATGTCCGCGATCTGTTTGTACGCGCGGTACTGGAGCAGCCGCGCGAACAGCAGGTCCCGCGCCTCCAGGAGGGCCAGATCGGCCTCGTCCTCGACCTCGGCGGTCGGCAGCAGCCTCGCCGCCTTCAGATCGAGCAGCGTCGCCGCGACGACCAGGAACTCGGTCGTCTGGTCGAGGTCCCAGTCCGGGCCCATCGCCCGGATGTGCGCCATGAACTCGTCGGTGACCTTGGACAGCGCCACTTCGGTGACATCGAGCTTGTGCTTGGAGATCAGCTGGAGCAGCAGGTCGAAGGGCCCCTCGAAGTTCGAGAGCCGCACCTTGAAGACACCGTCACCGGTTGCGGCGGCAGCACCGTCGGAAGCCTCCGCGGACACCCCGGACGGCCCGAGGGGCGCCCCGGACGGCCCAGGACCCTCTGGGGACGCTTCCGGCGGCCCATCCGGTGTCCCGGGGCCCGCGGACGACTCGTGGCCTCCTCCGGGCACGTCCGACACCTCGGACGGCTCGGACGACTCGGCCTGCTTCTCCGACGGCTCTACGGTCCTCGCGGGCCCCGGAGCCGCCTCGGCGATCCCTCCGGACGGCTCGACCGGTGTCCCGGGCTCGGCGGACGGCTCAGCACCGTCTCCAGGCGTCCCCGACGGCTCGACCGGTGTCTCGGGCCGCGCGGGCCTCCCGGCGCCCTCTCCGGGCGCCTCGGACGGCTCGGCGGGTGTCTCCGGCGGTTCGGCGGGCGCCTCGGACGGCTCGGGGGGTGCCTCGGCCGGGGCGGCCGGGGGCGTACCCGGCCCGCGTCCCAGCGCACGCCGACGGCCGCCGGAGGCGGCGGACGGGGGCGGGACGTTCGAGGTCATAGCCGTCGCAGGCTACCGCTACCGCCCACGCAGTCGTCGTACGAGAATGCTCGCGTCCCCGCGGGATTCCAGATCGGCGAGCACCACGGCGACCGCCTCACGGACGATCCGCCCGCGGTCGACGGCGAGCCCGTGCTCACCGCGGAGCACCAGACGCGCGTGTTCGAGGTCCATCAGCTCCTCGGCGGACACGTACACCGTGATCTTCTCGTCGTGCCGCTCCCGCCCGCTGGGCCGGCGGTTGGCGGCACGCGCCCGCTTACGGGAGGCCTGCCCGGAGGCGGCAGGGGCGGCAGAACCTTCCTGCGTCGTCTGACGTCGCCCCGAGCGATCCGCGGCGCTGCCCCGGCTACGGGATTCTCCCGCGCCGGACGACTCGGCGTCGGCGGCGACATGTTCGTCGCCCTCGCCGTCACCGCCCTGGACGGGAACCGACTGGGGCGCGTCCTCCCCGGCCGCCGCGTCGCTCTCGCCGGCCGGAGCCGGCACCCGGGCCTCGCCGTTGGTCCGACGGTTGGGGCTGGACGACTGGAGCGCCATGCCCCCGGTGGTACGGAACAGTTCGTCGGCCCCCGGCAGACTCACTCGGCGTGACACCGGGCGAGCACCTCCCTGGCGAGCTGGCGATAGGCGGCGGCACCGACGGAGTTGGAGGCGTACGTGGTGATCGGCTCACCGGCGACCGTGGTCTCCGGGAAGCGGACGGTCCGGCCGATCACGGTGTGGTAGACGTGATCGTCGAAGGCCTCGACGACGCGCGCGAGCACCTCACGGCTGTGCACCGTGCGGGAGTCGTACATCGTGGCGAGGATGCCGTCGAGCTCCAGCTCGGGGTTGAGCCGTTCCTGGACCTTCTCGATGGTCTCGGTGAGCAGGGCGACACCGCGCAGCGCGAAGAACTCGCACTCCAGCGGCACGATCACCTTGTGGGCAGCCGTCAGCGCGTTCACGGTGAGCAGGCCGAGCGAGGGCTGACAGTCGATCACGATGTAGTCGTAGTCGGCCATCAGCGGCTTCAGGGCGCGCTGCAGTGTGGACTCGCGGGCGACCTCGCTCACCAGTTGTACCTCGGCGGCGGACAGGTCGATGTTGCTGGGCAGCAGGTCCATGTTCGGGACCGCTGTCTTCAGGAGCACCTCGTCGGCCGCCATGCCCCGCTCCATGAGCAGGTTGTAGACGGTGAGGTCGAGCTCCATCGGGTTGACGCCGAGACCCACGGACAGCGCGCCCTGCGGGTCGAAGTCGACGAGCAGCACCCGGCGTCCGTACTCCGCGAGCGCCGCACCCAGGTTGATGGTCGACGTGGTCTTGCCCACGCCGCCCTTCTGGTTGCACATCGCGATGATCGTCGCGGGGCCGTGGCTGGTCAGCGGGCCCGGGATCGGGAAGTAGGGCAGCGGGCGCCCCGTCGGGCCGATGCGCTCACGGCGCTGGCGGGCCGCGTCGGGCGCGAGCGTGGCCGCGTACTCCGGATCGGGCTCGTACTCGGCGTCGGGGTCGTAGAAGTGCCCCTCGGGCAGTTCGTCGTAGTCGGCGAAGTGGGTGTGGTTCTCGCCACTTCCGTTGCCGGCCATGGCGTTCACGTGATGGCCATCCATGCTCGGGTGTGCTGTCTGCGTCATCCGGGGACTCTGATGGGCTGCGAAGGTTCGGACAGCGACGGAGCCGACAGCCTCGAGCCCCGTGGGGCCCTGGCCCCGCGCCGGCATTCCTGGTTGACCACCCCCGGGAGTAAATGTCGACTCATTCACAAGTCGTCTTACCTCCTTGGTGACCAGGAAACTTCTAGATAGGTCAGCGTGGCACCATGCCGACGATTGGCGACTCTATGGCGTGTCACCGGTCCGCAGCAACACAATCCGCCGGACCCGACCCGATGTGTCGGCAACCGAACACCCCTCTGTCAAGGGCGTAAGGCCGTCGCACGGCAGGTTTCACCGGTGTGCGAATCGGTTGAGGAGTTACGTTCGTGGCGAGTTGAACGAGTGTCGCAAAGTGACCCGACACACACCCGGCCGGACCTTGTCGGGCAAGGTCCGGCCGGGTGCGCGGTGTTGACGACCTGTGTTGACGTATCGCCTTTTGTCAGCCCGGAGTCGGCCGGAATGTCGACTCCTGGAGCCACCGGCTTCTCAGCCGAGCAGGCTCTCCAGGGCGACGTGCTCCAGCCCGTGCGCCTCGGCGACCTCGCGGTAAACAACCTTGCCGTCATGGGTGTTGAGACCCTTGGCCAGCGCGTTGTCACGGCGCAGGGCCTCGACCCAGCCGCGGTCGGCGAGCTCGACGATGTACGGCAGCGTGGCATTGGTCAGCGCGTACGTCGAGGTGTTGGGCACCGCGCCGGGCATGTTGGCGACGCAGTAGAAGACCGAGTTGTGGACCGGGAAGGTCGGCTCGGCGTGCGTGGTGGGACGCGAGTCCTCGAAGCAGCCGCCCTGGTCGATCGCGATGTCGACAAGAACACTTCCCGGCTTCATCCGCGAGACGAGCTCGTTGGTGACCAGCTTCGGAGCCTTGGCGCCGGGGATTAGCACGGCGCCGATCACGAGGTCGGCCTCGAGGCAGGCCTTCTCCAGCTCGAAGGAGTTGGACATGACGGCCTTGACCTTCGTGCCGAAGATCTTGTCGGCCTCGCGCAGCTTGTTGATGTCGCGGTCGAGCAGCGTCACCTCGAAGCCCATGCCGATGGCGATCTGCGCGGCGTTCCAGCCGGAGACACCGCCGCCGATCACGACGGCCTTGGCCGGCAGCACACCCGGGACACCGCCGGGCAGGACACCGCGGCCGCCGTTGGCGCGCATCAGGTGGTAGGCGCCGACCTGCGGGGCGAGGCGGCCCGCGACCTCGGACATCGGGGCCAGCAGCGGCAGCGCGCGGCTGGGGAGCTCGACGGTCTCGTAGGCGATCGCCGTGGTGCCGGACTCCAGGAGGGCGTCCGTGCACTCCTTGGAAGCGGCCAGGTGCAGGTAGGTGAAGAGCGTCTGGTCCTTGCGGAGGCGGTGGTACTCCTCGGCGATGGGCTCCTTGACCTTCAGCAGCAGGTCGGCGGTGGCCCAGACCTCGTCGGCGGTGCCCAGGATCTGCGCACCGGCGAAGACGTACTCCTCGTCCGTGATCGAGGAGCCGACACCGGCGTTCTGCTCGACGAAGACCTGGTGGCCGTGGCGCACCAGCTCGTGCACACCGGCGGGGGTGATGGCCACCCGGAACTCGTTGTTCTTGACCTCGCGGGGGATGCCGACCTTCACGTCGATCACGGTCCTTGACTCAGAGGGCTCTGGGGCTATGCGTGCCGAGGCGATGCAAGCCAGGCAATGCATGACATACCCGACGTACGGGAGCACACCGGGAGACACCACGGAAGAACGCGGCGGAGCCAGTCTAATGAAGGGATTCTCTCTGTCTAGCCTTTCAATGCGTCAATCTTCAGCGGATGCACTACGGATTTCGCAGGCATTAGCGTCGTGTTCCATGCCGGATACGTTCTCCGGGAGCTCATCTCCCAGCATGCGCTCGGCAGCCGCGCGGTGCAGCCGGGCGGCGGCGGGGTCGCCGAGCCGGTCCAGGGTGTCGGCCAGCCTGAGCTGCAACGCCGCCTGCAGGCGTACGTCGTCCGCGCGGCGCGCCCACTCGACGGCCTCCTGACAGGTGCGCAGCGACTCCTCGGGCCGTCCCGCGTACTCCTGGACGCGCGCCGTCTCGCTCAACGCCCTTGCCTGGGCGGCGACATCGCCGTTCTTGCGATGCCCCGCGACCGCGGCGCGCCAGTTGACGAGCGCCTCGCCGTAGCGGCCCGCGTAGGTGTGCGCGGTGGCGATGCGCCCGTACAGCCGGGCGGCGTCCACCCGCTCGTCCCGCGCGAGTCGCTGGGCGAGCGCCCTGCCGTACCAGTCGGCGGCCCGGTCGTGGTCCCCGAGCTCCTGGTGGGCACCGCCTACGGATTCCATCGCGCGGCCGGTCGCGTACGGGTCGTTCGCCTCGCGTCCGGCGTCGAGCGCGGCCCGGTAGCGGGCGAGGGCGTCGGTCGTACGGCCGGTCTGCGCGTCCAGGTCCGCGAGATTGAGCAGGGCCGCGGCCTTCTCGCGGGGCAGGTTCCGGCGCTCGGCGACGTCCAGGACGAGACGGTGGATCCCGTACAGCTCGGCCGCCGCGGCCCGGGTCCCGAAATGGACGACCATCGCCCGCACCAGGGCGGCCATCAGCCGTCGGGCGAGGGTGTCGAGCTCCCCGTCGGCGACGGCCAGCCGGGCCGACGCGAGCAGTGCGGGCTGCCGGACGCGCAGCCAGTCCTCGGCCGCCCGGGGGCTGGGAAAGCGCAGGGCACGCGGCATTCCGGCGAGCTTCTCGCGGGCGGGCGAGCTGTCGGTCTCGGTGATGGCGCGGCAGGACACCAGCAGCCGTACGGTCCGCTCCAGCATCCGGGCGCGGGCCAACTGCACCTCCGCGGGCCGGTCATGGGCCTCGACGAGCGCCTGGAGCAGGGACTGGAAGCAGCCGGGGACCTCGTACTGCGGCAGCGGCGAGGGAATCGACCGCAACAGGCCGAGAGCGACGAAGTCGTCCAGCGTGGTGTGCGCCGCCTGGACCGAGCAGCCGGCCAGCGCGGAGGCGGTGTGCGGGTCGACGAGGCCCGCGGGGGCCAGCGAGAGCAGTCGCAGTATCCGCGCGGCGGTGCTCGGCAGCGAGGCGTACGAGAGCCGGAAGACACGGGCCAGCGGTGTGCCGTCCTCGCCCTCGGTGCGCAGGTGCTTGGCGAGGTCGGCGACGGCGGAGGCGGGACGCGCGGCGAGCCAGCCGCCGGCCAGCACCAGCGCGGTCGGATGGCCCGCGCACAGTTCGACCAGCCCTTCGGCGGCGAGCGGGTCGACGGTGATGCGCACCGAGCCGGTGAAGTGGTCCAGGAGTTCGAGGGCGGACTTGGTGTCCAGGCCGCCGAGGGTGCAGGGACGGACGTCCGCGATACCGGTCAGCGGCCCGCCGGAGACGGCGATGACCAGGCATTGCGGGGAGTCGGGCAGCAGCGCGTCGACCTGTTCGGCGTCGGCCGTGTCGTCGAGCAGGAGCACCGCCCGGCGGACGGCGAGGGCCTCGCGCAATCGCTCGCCGAGGTCGTCGGGCCCGGCTCCGGGCGGTGCGGACAGTCCGAGGGCGGTGAGCAGTTCACGCGCGGTGGCCTCGGTGGGCACCGGGGTGCCGTCGGGTTCGGTGAGCCGGGCGCGCAGTATGCCGTCGGGGTAACTCTCGGCGACCTGCTCCGCGAGCTGACCGGCGAGTGCGGTGCGGCCGGAGCCGGGCTTGCCCGCGATGAGCAGCACCCGTGCCCGCGGTGCCTTGCGGCCGGAGATCGTGTCGAGGCCGGCGCGCTCGATGTCGGCCCGGAGTTCCTTCAACTCTCTTGTACGGCCCAGGAACTGACTCTTCGTAGGAGCGGACCCGGCAGCCGGGCGCTGCCCCTTGGCCGACACCTTGGTGCCGCCGCCGTCCACCGCCTGATCCGCCACGGGCCACGCTCCCGTTCCACTGCGCGCGCAAGCCCGCCGGGACTCCGGTTCGGGCGTTTCCAGAGCCTAGTTCACGCTCTGCGACGATCCGGGCGGAGCGCGGCGGAGACGTCCCCCGATCGGATCAGGCGATCGTAGGACCGGCGTCCTCGGACGGGCGTACGCGGCCCGTCCGAGGCGGGGCACAGGTGGGTCGGGGGGACGGCGAAGGCGGTCCGGAAGCGGGTCAGGCCTCGAAGGGGCGCGCGGGCCAGGGTGCCTCGGCCGGGCGCAGCGCGTCGAGTCCGTCGCCCTGCCGCGCCGCGACGAGCGAGAGGACGCCCACGACCAGGCAGTTGTTGTGCAGGTCGCCGGCGAGCACGCCGCGGACGAGGTCGTCGAGGGGGACGCGGGCCAGTTCCATGTCGGCCTCCTCGTCCTCGACCTCGAAGCGCTCGCCCTCCGCCGCGGCGAGGTCGCGGGCCAGGAAGATCCGGACGGCTTCGTCGCAGCCGCCGGGCGTGGTGTAGACGTCGGTCAGCACACGCCAGCTGTCCGCCTTGACGTGCGCCTCCTCGTAGAGCTCGCGCTGGGCGGCGTGCAGCGGGTTCTCACCGGGGATGTCGAGCAGACCCGCCGGGATCTCCCACAGCTTGTGGCGCACGGGGTGGCGGTACTGGCGCAGGACCAAGACACGGTCCTCGTCGTCGAGGGCGAGGACGGCCACGGAGCCCGGGTGGACCTGGTAGTCGCGGCGGACGACCGATCCGTCGGGCATGACCACGTCGTCGGTGCGCACCGAGGTCTTGTTGCCCTTGAAGGGGGTCTCGGTCGCCCGGACCTCCCACTCCTCGGGGGTGTCCTTGATCGTCATGGCCTGTCCTCCCACACGCGCAAAAAAGAAACCGGTCCGGTGACGGAACCGGGGCACGCGCCCGGCGGGAGAACCCGCGGACACGCACCCCGATCACCGTACAGCCCTGGTGTCACTTGCCCGTCTTGCGCTCCACAGCGGCCTTCACCAGGCCCGCGAAGAGCGGGTGCGGTCGGGTCGGGCGGGAGCGCAGCTCGGGGTGCGCCTGGGTCGCCACCAGGTACGGGTGGACGTCGCGCGGGTACTCGACGTACTCGACGAGCTTGCCGTCCGGGGAGGTGCCGGAGAACTGCAGACCGGCCTTCTTCTCCAGCTCGGCGCGGTAGGCGTTGTTCACCTCGTAGCGGTGACGGTGGCGCTCCTCGACGTACTCCTTGCCGTCGTACACCTCGCGCACGATCGAGCCGTCGGCGAGCTTGGCCGGGTACATGCCCAGGCGCATGGTGCCGCCCATGTCGCCCTCGCCCGCCACGATGTCGAGCTGCTCGGCCATCGTGGAGATGACCGGGTGGCCGGTGCCGGAGTCGAACTCGGTGGAGTTGGCGTCGGGGATGTCGGCCAGGTTCCGCGCGGCCTCGATCACGATGCACTGCAGGCCGAGGCACAGGCCGAGCAGCGGGATCTTGTTCTCGCGGGCGTACTGGATCGCGCCGACCTTGCCGGACACACCGCGGTCGCCGAAGCCGCCGGGGATACAGATCGCGTCGACGTCGCCGAGCTGCTTGGCCGCGCCCGCGGGGGTCTTGCAGTCGTCCGAGGTGACCCACTTGATCTTGACGCGGGCCTTGTTGGCGAAACCGCCGGCGCGCAGCGCCTCGGTGACCGAGAGGTAGGCGTCGGGCAGGTCGATGTACTTGCCCACGAGCGCCATGTTGATCTCGTGGACGGGGTTGTGGACGCGGTCGAGCAGGTCGTCCCAGGTCGTCCAGTCCACGTCGCGGAACGGCAGGTCCAGCTTGCGGACCACGTAGGCGTCCAGGCCCTCGGTGTGCAGGACCTTGGGGATGTCGTAGATCGACTTGGCGTCGATCGCGGCGACCACGGCGGCCTCGTCGACGTCGCACATCAGCGAGATCTTCCGCTTGATGGCGATGGGCACCTCGCGGTCGGCCCGCAGCACGATCGCGTCCGGCTGGATACCGATGTTGCGCAGTGCGGCGACCGAGTGCTGCGTCGGCTTGGTCTTCAGCTCGCCGGACGGGCCGATGTACGGGAGGAGCGAGATGTGCACGACGAACACGTTGTCGCGGCCGACCTCGTGACGGACCTGGCGGACCGTCTCCAGGAACGGCAGGGACTCGATGTCGCCGACCGTGCCGCCGACCTCGGTGATGACGACGTCGACGTCGTCGGCGGCCATGCGGCGGATGCGGTGCTTGATCTCGTTGGTGATGTGCGGGATGACCTGCACGGTGTCACCGAGGTACTCGCCGCGCCGCTCCTTGGCGATGACGGTGGAGTACACCTGGCCGGTGGTCACGTTGGCCGAGCCGTCCAGGTCCACGTCGAGGAAACGCTCGTAGTGACCGATGTCCAGGTCGGTCTCGGCGCCGTCGTTGGTGACGAACACCTCGCCGTGCTGGAACGGGTTCATGGTGCCGGGGTCGACGTTCAGGTACGGGTCGAGCTTCTGCATCGTGACCCGCAGACCGCGGGCCTTGAGCAGCGCGCCCAGGCTGGAGGCGGTCAGTCCCTTGCCGAGGGACGAGGCGACACCCCCGGTGACGAAGATGTGCTTGGTCGTCGTGGCTGTGCTGTTTCGAAAAGCACTGGGCGGCATGGCCAAGAGGGGGCTCCCGTGGTCGCGGTCTGGGGTGCGTGCCGGCGTGGGGCCCGGAGATTTCCGGGGGTGCCGTCGCTGCGGTTCGGGGGTTTCTTGCCCACCGGTCCACGGGCTACCAGGGTATCAGCGACAGGACGAGGCCGCTTCCGGCCACGCTCCGCGCACACCCGGGCACACACCTCGCACACCGCTCACTCGATCGGCTCAGCCGGGTTGCCCGGAGCGGCACGCGGATCTTCCACGTGCGTCGTATCCTGCTCGGACACTCGCTGCCGAGCCTGTCCGGCACACGGCACCATCCCCGTCCGTACCCCGGAACAAAGAGGGCTTGTCAGTTCGTTTCGAGACGAGATTCGTATCGCCCATCGCACCGACAACTGACGTTTCCAAGCGAGGCACGACCGACGTCCCCCACCATGACGTTCCGCAGTTACCGACTTTCCCACTGCAGATTTTTCCGCACTACCAACGTTCCCTTTGACCGCAAGAGCGACCGCCCCGCGAAGGGGCGACGTGGCCGTTCGACTGGAGATGCACGTGGCCGGGCGCATCGAGGACTACGCACTCATCGGAGACATGCAGACAGCCGCGCTGGTCTGCCGGGACGGCACAGTCGACTGGCTGTGCCTGCCCCGCTTCGACTCCCACGCCGTCTTCGCAGGACTGCTCGGCACGGAGGAACACGGATTCTGGCGGCTCGGACCCGCGCACGCCTCCGACGCCGAACCGCCCACGGCGGCGCGCCGCCGGTACCGCGGCGACTCGCTGATCCTCGAATCCGAGTGGGACACACCGCGCGGCACGGTCCGGGTGACCGATTTCATGCCCCCGCGTGACGGCGCGCCGCAGCTGATCCGGATCGTCGAGGGCGTCACGGGCCGGGTGCCGATGCGCTCCGCGCTGCGGATGCGTTTCTCCTACGGCCGCGTGGTGCCCTGGGTGCACCGGCACGAGGGGCGTACGGTCGCGGTCGCCGGACCGGACTCGGTCTGGTTCGACACGGACTGCGAGACGTACGGCAAGGATCTGACCACGTACGCCGACTTCACGGTGGCGCCGGGTGACCGGATCGCCTTCACGATCTCGTGGGAGCCCTCGCACAAGCAGCCGCCCGCGCTGCCCGAGCCGGAGCAGTCCCTGGAGGCGACCGCGGAGTTCTGGCGCGACTGGGTCGACCAGTGCACGTACCACGGCCCCTACCGCGAGGCCGTCGTCCGCTCCCTGATCACGCTGAAGGCCCTGACGTACGCGCCCACGGGCGGCATCGTCGCCGCGCCCACCACCTCCCTCCCGGAGGAGATCGGCGGCGTACGCAACTGGGACTACCGCTACACCTGGCTGCGCGACGCGGCCATCACCCTCTCCTCGCTGCTGCGCACCGGCTACCGCGAGGAGGCCCGCGCCTGGCGCGAGTGGCTGCTGCGCGCGGTGGCGGGCGACCCGGAGAACCTCCAGATCATGTACGGCATCGCGGGGGAACGGGAGTTGGGCGAGGCCGAGCTCGACTGGCTTCCCGGGTACGAGGGTTCGGCGCCCGTACGCGTCGGGAACGGCGCCGCGCACCAGCTCCAGCTCGATGTCTACGGCGAGGTCACCGAGGCCCTGCACCTGGCCCATATGACGGGCCTGTCGCGCAACGACTACGCCTCGCTGCTCCAGTTGAAGCTGATCCGCTACCTGGAGAGCCACTGGGACCAGCCGGACGAGGGAATCTGGGAGGTCCGGGGTCCGCGGAGGCACTTCGTGCACTCCAAGGTGATGGCCTGGGTCGCCGTCGACCGCACCATCAAGCTCATCGAGTCCGGGGACGCGGACGGCCCGCTGGAGAAGTGGCGCGAACTGCGCGACGACATCCACCGGGACGTGTGCGAGAAGGGCTACGACAAGGACCGGAACACGTTCACGCAGTCGTACGGCTCGAAGGAACTCGACGCCTCGCTGCTGCTCATCCCGCAGATGGGCTTCCTGCCGCCGGACGACAAGCGCGTGATCGGCACCATCGAGGCGATCCAGCGCGAGCTGTCCACCTCCGACGGCTTCATCCTGCGCTACCCGACCTCCGGCGAGAACGCGGGCGTGGACGGCCTGGAGGGCGACGAGGGCGCCTTCCTCGCCTGCTCGTTCTGGATGGCCGACGACCTGGCGATGATCGGCCGGGTCGACGAGGCCCGCAAGCTCTTCGAGCGCCTGCTGGCCCTGCGCAACGACCTCGGGCTGCTGGCCGAGGAATGGGACCCCCGTCTCCAGCGCCAGGTCGGGAACTTCCCGCAGGCCTTCAGCCACGTTCCGCTGATCGACACGGCCCTGCGGCTGACAGCGAGCGGGGCGTACGGCGGCTGAGCCCGTCCTGACCGGGCGCGCCGGGGCGGAACTCCCCGCCGCGCCCCATCCGCCGCGCCCGCCTAGCCTGGAAGAAGTCCTGTCCCCTCATGGAAGGGGGCGGCTGCCATGGCTCCCCTTTCGAAGGCGGGCGTGGCACTTGCCGCGCTCCGCGCCGATCTGTCCGGTGACGTGCTCACCCCCGGCGATCCGGGGTACGACGAAGCCCGGACGATCTTCAACGCGATGATCGACCGGCGGCCCGCCGTGATCGTGCTGTGCGAGGGCGAAGCCGACGTGACGCGTGCGGTGCGTTTCGCACGTGATCTGGATCTGCCGATCGCGGTACGCGGCGGCGGCCACAGCGTCTCGGGCATGTCGCTCAACGACGGCGGTCTGGTCATCGACCTCAGCCGGATGCACGCCGTCACGGTCCACCCCGGTTCCGAGACGGTACGGGTCGAGGGCGGAGCCCTCATGAGCCATCTCGACCGGGCCGCCCAGCCGTACGGCCTCGCGACCACCGGCGGCCGTGTCTCGACGACCGGCGTCGGCGGCTTCGTGCTCGGCGGCGGCAGCGGCTGGCTGGACCGGTCGCTCGGCCTCGCCGTGGACAATCTGCTCGGGGTCGAACTGGTGACCGCCGACGGTTCGCCGGTGCGGGCCACCGACCAGGAGAACCCGGAGCTGTTCTGGGCCCTGCACGGCGGCGGCGGGAACTTCGGCGTCGCCACCGCGCTGACCCTCAAGCTGCACCCGCTGCCCGAGTTCTCGATCGCCATGGTGATGTTCCAGCCGGACGCCGGCCCCGACGTGGTCCGCATCTACCGCGAGATCATCGAGAACGGACCGCCCGAGGCGAGCGGCGGCATCATCTATCTGACCGGCCCGCCCGAGGAGTTCATGCCGGAGCACCTGGTCGGCAAGCGCCTGTGCGGCGCCCTGGTCGCGTACGCGGGCGGCGAGGACGACATGCGCAAGGTCGCCCAGCCGCTGCTGGCCCTGCCGCACGAGGTCGAGATCGTCACCGCCCTGCCCTACCCCGACTTCCAGTGCATGCTCGACGACCCTCCCGGCATGCGGAACTACTGGTCGGCGGAGTACCTGACCGGCGCGCCCGACGAGTTCGTGGACGTATTCTGCGCCCTCGGCGACGCCATGCCGGTCCCCACGGGCAACCAGCACGTGCTGTTCCCGCAGGGTGGCGCGATCGCCGCCGGTCCTTCCCGGTTCCCGGTCCCGTACCGGAACGCGCCCTGGGCCGTGCACCCCTTCGGGATCTGGGAGGACCCGGCCGACGACGAACGGTGCGTCGAGTGGGTCCGGAAGGTCCGCGCCGATGTCCAGCCGTGGAGCACCGGCGCCGTCTATCTGAACTTCATCGGCAACGAGGGCGCGGACCGCGTGATCGCCGGCCTCGGCGCCGAGAACCTGAGGCGGCTGGCCGCGGTGAAGGAGGAGTACGACCCGGACAACGTCTTCCGCTTCAACCACAACATCACCCCGGCCCCGGCCGTCTGACCCACGGCGACCGCCCGATCGGGCCTCTCCGCACGGGTCCGGGCGCGGCACGGGATCGGGCCCGGGCCGCCCACGACGGCGTTCGTCATCGGCCGGAGATGCCTCCGGAACCCGTCCGCGGGTAGCGTCCGCTGCATGGACAGCCGTTACGACACCCAAGGCGCCGGAATCACCGTGCAGCGGGCCCTTGAGCTGCCCGGGCTGCGCAGCGGGCTGCCCGAGATCATCGCGGGGGCCGACCGGCTGCAGCGGACCGTGCGCTGGGTGCACGCGGGCGAGGTCCCGAACATCGCCTCGCTGCTCAAGGGCGGCGAGCTGCTGCTGACCACGGGATACGGCCTCGGCACCCGCCCGGCCGACCAGCGCGCCTTCGTCCGCACCCTCGCCGAGCGCGGTATCGCGGCGCTCGTCGTGGAGCTCGGACCGCGCTTCACCCGGCTGCCGGCCGCGCTCGTGGAGACGGCACGGTCCACCGGTCTGCCGCTGGTCCAGCTGCACCGCGAGGTGCCCTTCGTGACGGTCACGGAGGAGGTCCACACCGAGATCGTCAACGGCCACTACGCACTGCTCCAGCAGGCCGAGGAGGTGCACCGGCGCTGCACCGAGGCCCTCCTCGGCGGCGGCGGAGTCCCCCAGGTCCTGCGCATCCTCGCCGACTTCAGCGGCAACCCGGTCTTCCTGGAGACGGCCGACGGGCAGCTCCTGTACGCCGCCGGGGCCGGCTCCTCGGGCGCCGACCCGCTCCAGGTCTGGGAGGGACTGCGCGGCCAGCACAAGGAGGAGCCGCCCGCGGGGACCACCCTGGTGGACGTTCCCGGAGGCGGCCCGGGCACCGGTTCCGTACGGGCCCGCCTGGTTCTGCTGCCGGTCGGCGCCCCGGTCGCCCCGGTGCACCGGATCGCCGCCGAGCGGGCCGCCGGCATCCTGGCCGTCGTGCTGATGCAGGCCCGCCAGGAGGAGGAACTGGCCGCGCGCGGACGCGGCGACTTCCTGACCGACCTCGCCGAGGGCCGTATCGAGGCCGAGGACGCGCCCGCGCAGGCCCGGGTGCTCGGCTTCAAGCCCGGCGGCAGCCCGCTCCTGCCGGTCGTGATGCGACTCGCCGACGGTCTCGCCCCCGGCGGCGGCTGGGCGGTCCTGGCCCGCGCGGTCGCCGAGGAGCTGGCCTCGGTGGGTGTCCCGGTCCTGCTGGGCGTACGTCCCGTCGAGGGCCGTGTCCCGCTGCTGCTCGGCCTGCGCTCGGAGTCGGAACGGGCGGCCGTGGCGGACCGCGTCGCGGCGGCACTGCGCGCGGGTGTGGAGCGTGCGGGCATGCAGCGGCCCGGCGCGCAGCCGCCGGTGGTGGTGGTCGGGGTCGCGGGCGGCTGGGCGGCCGCGTCGGCGGGCCTGCGGCACGCGGCGGAGACGGCGACGGCGGCGCAGGGCCTGTCGGACCGCCCCTGGTACGACGCCCGCCGCCTGGACATCGACCTGTTGCTGTGGCGGCTGCGCGAGCACCCCGACCTGGCCGCCTTCGTGGAGCGCGCGATCGGCCCGCTCCGCGACCACGACAACCGCTCCAAACCGCCCCTGCTGCCCACCCTGCAGACGTACTTGGCGCACGCGGGCCGCAAGGCAGAGACCGCCCGCGAGCTGCATCTCAACCGGCAGACCCTCTACAACCGGCTCGCCAGGATCGGCGAGTTGCTGGGGACGGACCTGGACGACCCGCAGACGGTACTGGCGTTGAGCCTGGCACTGCGGGCGCGCAGGCATGTGACCTAGCGGGCGGCGCCCGGACCGCCCGGGTCCGCGCCACCGGGCACAACCCGAATCCGGCTGACCCGAACGACTCCCCGGGTCAGCCCAGCGGCCGGGTTTGCGTCAACTCGTCGTAGACGCTGAGCACTTGGGCGACCGTCTCGTCCTCCGTCGGCCAAGTGGCGGCCTGCCAGGCGCCCTTCTCCCGCAGGACCTCCTGGCGCGCCGGATCGGCGAGCAGGCGTACGACGGCGTCGGCGAGCGCCTTCGCGTTCCCGTAGGGGACGAGTTCGGCCGCGTCGCCGACCATTTCGGGGATGCCCCCGACCGCCGTGGCGACGAGCGGCACGCGCACGTGGAGTGCCTCCTGCGCCAGCACCGAACGCGACTCCCACTTGCTCGGCAGCAGCGCGAGGTCGGCGGCCGCGAGCAGTTCCGTGATGTCGTCGCGTCGGCCGATGAGCCGGACCGGCAGCCCCTCGTCCTCGATCCGGCGCTGGAGAACGGCGCGCAGCGGCCCCTCCCCCGCGATCACGAGCAGCGGCACGGGATCGAGGCGGCACCAGGCGCGGGCGGCGTCCAACAAGGTGTGGTAGCCGCGGTGCCGGTCGAGCGACCCGACCGCCATGAGCAACGGACGGTCGGTCGAACCGAGTTCGGCCCGCGCCTTGTGCCGGAACCGGTCGGGTTCCGCGGACTCGACGGGCGGGCGCGGCGCGGGAAGCGCGACCGCGGCGAGCCGCGCGTCACGTGCTCCCCTGCTGCGTGCCCGGTCCACCAGGTCGGACGAGTTACCGAGCACCACCGCGGCGGCTCGGGCGACCCTCCGCTCGAGGAGCCGCAGTACATGGGCCCGTGCGCCGTCGGCCTCCGAGCGGGTGTGCCAGGTGACGACGAGGGGAACGCGCCGCCCGCTGAGTGCCAGCGCCGCCCGCAGCGCCGCGTGCAGCCCGTGCGCGTGCACGAGATCGGCGTCCGCGCAGGCCGCCCGCAGCGCGGACACGGAGGCGGGGTCGCTGCTGCGGGGCACGGGAACGTGGTGCGCGCCCACCCCGGTGAACCCGTACACCCGATCCGCCTCGGTGGGAGCGCACACGGTGACCCGTACCCCCCGGGCGACCAGACCCGAGGCCAGCGACCGCACATGCGCGCTGCTGCCCGCGCTTCCGCCGCCGAGCACCTGCACGGTGCGCAGCGGCGACTGGCCGTGCGGTGAGTGGCTGCTCACGTGGCTCACGTGGCCGGGGCTCCTGGTTCGGCGTCGGACGGTCACGAAGGAACGTACGGAAGGATCGAGCGGAGGGGGTGTACCGCACGTCGTGCACCGCGTACTACGCCAAGGATGCCAGGCCGCCCGGGGGTTCCGGCACCGCCATCGCGACGAGGGCACGTCAGACGGGGCAACTCGGCGACGACGGTCACCCGCACGAGTGACGAATAGGCCATTCCGGGGAGGCCCGAAGCACAACAGGACGCACCCGGCACCCACGAACACCCCCGCATCGCGGGCCCCTCCGGCCCCAAAGAGGCGCCTCCGCATCACGAGCATCCTCGGCACCAAGGAGAGGCCCACGCATGACGAAACGCCTCAATGCGGCAGACGCACCCGCACATCGTGAGCCACCCCGGCGCCGGAGATGCACCCACACATCGCGAGGCGCACCCCGCACCACCCGGCGCACCCCGGCCACCCCACTCCCCGGCGCACGCCGCCCACCTCACACCCCGCCCCGCCCCAACCCCCTCGCCGCTTCGCTGACCTTCTCGCCGAGCAGCGTCGCGGGGACGGGCAACCCGGCCCGCGCGGGGACGGCCAACCCGGCCCGTCCGGGGGCGGGCAGGGCCGCTAGCCGTCGGAGCGGGCCGTCGCCAGGAGTTCCTCCGCGTGGGCCCGAGCCGTCTGCGAGTCCTCCTGGCCGGCGAGCATCCGGGACAGCTCGCGAATCCGCTCCTCGCCCTCCAGCACCTTCACACCGGACCGCGTCACCGACCCGTCGTTCGTCTTCTCGACCAGCAGCTGCCGGTCGGCGAAGGCGGCCACCTGCGGCAGATGCGTCACGACGACGACCTGCGCGGTCTTGGCGAGCCGCGCCAGCCGTCGTCCGATCTCGACGGCGGCCTTGCCGCCGACGCCGGCGTCGACCTCGTCGAAGAGATACGTCGGCACGGGGTCCACCCCCGCGAACACGACCTCCACCGCGAGCATCACCCGCGAGAGCTCACCGCCGGACGCACCCTTGGCGATGGGCCGCGGAGGCGCCCCGGGATGCGGGGCGAGCAGCAGCTCCACCTCGTCGACACCGGCCGGGCCGTAGGCCACCGTGCGTCCGCCGACCTCCACCCCCTCGGGGTCGTCGGCCTGCCGGATCTCGAAGGACACGCGCGCGTGCGGCATGGCGAGCGAGGCCAGTTCGGCGGTCACGGCGGCGGCGAAGCGCTCGGCCGCCTCCGTACGGGCGTCCGTCAACGCCTGGGCGAGTCCGCCCAGTTCGCCACGCAGCGCGTCCCGCTCCGCGGTCAGCTCGCCGAGCCGGTCGTCGTCGCCGTCGAGTTCGGTGAGTCGCGCGGCGCTCTGCTCGGCCCAGGCGAGCACGGTGTCGATGTCCTCGCCGTACTTCCGGGTCAGCTGGGTGAGTGCGGCCCGGCGCTCCTCGACAGCCGCCAGCCGCAGCGGATCGGCGTCGAGGTCGTCGGCGTAGCCCGCGAGTTCCCCCGCGACGTCGCCGAGCAGGATGGCGATCTCCCCGATCCGCCCGGACAGCACGGCAAGGGCCGAGTCGTGCGACCGTACGGCCTCCAGGGCCCGGTGAGCGCCCGCGACGAGCGTGGCCGCGTCGATGCCCTCCGGGTCCTCGGGGTTGCCCGCCAGCGCGGCGTGCGCGGCCGTGGCGGCCGATGCCAGCGCCTCCGCGTGACCGAGCCGCTCCGCCTCCGCCGCCAGTTCCACGTCCTCACCCGCGCGCGGCTCCACGGCCGCGATCTCGTCGAGTCCGAAGCGCAGCATGTCGGCTTCCTGGGCCCGTTCCCGCGCGCGCGTGGTGATCTCGTCCAGCTCGGCCGAGACGGCCCGCAGCCGGCGGTAGGCACCCGCGTACTTGGCGAGCGGCACGGCGACCGCGTCACCCGCGTACCGGTCCAGGGCCTGCCGCTGCCGGGACAGCTTGAGCAGCCCCTGCTGGTCGGTCTGGCCGTGCACCGCGACGAGCTCGTCGGCGAGTTCGGCGAGCACACCCACCGGCACCGAGCGCCCGCCCAGATGCGCCCGTGAGCGCCCCTCTGCCGAAACGGTACGGCTGATCAGCAACGCGCCGTCGTCGAGCTCGGCGCCGGCCTCCTCGGCCCGTACGACGGCCGTCCCGCCCGCGGGTACGGTGATCCGCCCCTCCACGACCGCGCTCTTGGCGCCGATCCGGACGAGGGCCGGGTCCGCGCGCCCGCCCAGCAGCAGCCCAAGGCTGGTGACCACCATCGTCTTGCCCGCACCGGTCTCACCGGTCACGGCGGTGAAGCCTGGTGACAGCTCGACGACCGCGTCGTCGATGACTCCGAGCGACCGTATCCGCATCTCCTCCAACACGCCCCCGACCATACGAGGTTTTCCCAGCCCCGTGCGACGCCGCCCCCCGCAAAGAGAACCGAGCGTTACCTTCCGGGGGTGATCTCGTTCGCCGATGCCTCCCGCGCGGGCGGGATCATCCGCTCGCCTCCGTGGTGGAGGAGCAGTCATGGAGGAGCCGTCGCGGCGGAGCAGGCCGGAGGAATGCCGGAGGAATGCCGGACGCGCCGGTCCCCGCCCGTGTGTCGGAGGGCGGCCCGGCACCCGGGCAGGACCCGAGTGCCGGGCTCGCTCCTAGTGCGGCGCCCCGCGCCACCCGGAGACCGGCAGCGCGAACTTGGCGACGAGCCGGTCGGTGAAGGACGCGTGGTGCAGCCGGGCCAGTCGCACGGGCACGGCCCCGCGCCGCACCTCGACCCGCGCGCCGGGCGGCAGCTCCACCGTCCGCCGCCCGTCGCACCACAGCACGCCCGGCGGAACGTGCGGCAGCACCTCCACGGCGAGTACCGAGTCCGGTGAGGTGACCAGCGGTTTGGCGAACAGGGCGTGCGCGCTGATCGGCACCATCAGCAGCGCCTCGACCTCGGGCCAGACCACGGGCCCGCCCGCGGAGAAGGCGTACGCCGTCGACCCGGTCGGGGTCGCGCAGACGATCCCGTCGCAGCCGAACCCGGTGACGGGCCGCCCGTCGATCTCCAGCACCACTTCGAGGAGCTTCTCGGCGGACATCTTCTGCACGGCCGCCTCGTTCAGCGCCCAGTCGGTGTGCACGATGTCGCCGTTGCGGTGCACGACGACATCGACCGTCATGCGCTCCTCGACCTCGTACGCCCGGGTGACGACCCGGTCGACGACCTTGTCCAGGTCGTCGCGCTCGGCCTCGGCGAGGAAGCCGACGCGTCCGAGGTTGACGCCGAGCATCGGCACGCCGGAGGCCCGGGCGAACTCGGCGCCGCGCAGCAGCGTCCCGTCACCGCCCAGGACGATGAGCAGCTCGCAGCCGTCGAGACACTGCGGAGTCGCCTCCTGGACCAGCTCCACCTCGTCCGGCAGCGGCAGATCGGCCGCCTCCGCCGCCAGGACCCGTACGCCGATCCCGGAACGCAGCAGCCCCTGGACGACCAGCTCGGCGCTGCGGATGGCTGCCGGCCGCCCGGTGTGGGCCAGCAGAAAAACAGTACGAGCTCGGGTCTGGGTCAACGCGGCCCCTCCGCCACTGCACGGTCAACGTCGGCCGGGTCGAGTTCGGGTGCCCCGGCCCGCAGCCAAAGAAAGTACTCGACATTGCCCGACGGTCCGGGCAACGGACTTGCGGTCACGCCCTTCACTCCGAGCCCCAGCTCTCGGGCTCGCCCCGCCACACCGCGCACGGCCTCGGCGCGCAGCTCCGGGCTGCGCACGACACCGCCGCTGCCCAGCCGGTCCTTCCCCACCTCGAACTGCGGCTTGACCATCATCACCAGGTCGGCATCCGGCGCCGCGCACCGCACAAGGGCGGGCAGCACCAGTCCGAGCGGGATGAAGGACAGATCCCCGACAACAAGGTCCACGGGCTCCCCATCGATCGCCTCCAACGTCAACTCGCGTACGTTCGTACGGTCCTTGACGGTGACGCGTTCATCGCTTTGGAGAGACCAGGCGAGTTGTCCGTAACCGACGTCCACGGCGACGACCCGGGCGACGCCCGCGCGCAGCAGAACGTCGGTGAAGCCTCCGGTGGACGCGCCGGCGTCCAGCGCCCGCCGCCCATCGATCTTCAGGCCCTCGGGCACGAAGACGGCGAGCGCGCCGGCGAGCTTGTGTCCGCCGCGCGAGACGTAGTCGGGGTCGCTGTCGTCCTTGCTGACCACGATCGCCGCGGCGGTCTCGACCTGCGTGGCGGGCTTGGTCGCGA
This sequence comes from Streptomyces sp. NPDC002935, assembly GCF_040611295.1. NCBI lineage: Bacteria > Bacillati > Actinomycetota > Actinomycetes > Kitasatosporales > Streptomycetaceae > Streptomyces > Streptomyces sp. NPDC002935. Next base: position 9,196 of record NZ_JBEXNW010000026.1, on the reverse strand, counting down.
GGGTCTTGCCCACGCTGACCCGGCCCGCGGCGATCAGTTGTCCGGCGTGCTCGCGCGAGCGGGCGAGCTTCCTTCGGACCAGCTCGGCGTCGAGGCGGCGGCGTGCCACTCCTGCCACGTTCGGTTCAGCTCCTGCGGTCGTACGGCCATGGACGGATGTGCCCCGAAGGGTCTCATTGAGGGGCGGAGCCCGGACGACCGGTGGGCGCCGGAACGCCCGGGCGGACGTCCAGCGCCGTGAGCGCGTCGCGCAGCCCCCGGTGCACATCCTCGTACACCTCGACGTGTCCGTCCGTGGCGAGGTGGTCGGCGTCGGCCAGCCGGTCGAGCCGGGCGTCGACGTTGCCCGAGGGGACGCGCGGGACGTTCAGCGGGGCCGGCGCGGCGGGGTCGTACGCGGGTTCCGGCACCGCTTCGGCGGGCGCGCCGGGCTCCGCCGCCGTGGCGGTCTGCGGGACCTCGTCCTCGGGCACTGAGTCGTTCATGCCCCGACGCTACCGCGAAGGGCTGCGGTACCGTCGATCACGATGGCGACGACTGAGGAGTGCCGTACCGCACTCGACAAGCTTTCGGACAACATGGCGAGCGCCGAAGGGGACGTACGCACCGCTGCGGCCCTGGACCGCTCACTGAGCTGCCGTATCACCGACCTGGACATCACCTTCGTGGGCCGTATGAAAGGCGGCCGGATCGAGGTCCTCGACACGCTCCAGGGCCCGCCCCCCGAGCGGGCCCAGATCCGTCTCACCATGAAGGGTGACGACCTGGTGTCGATGGTGAACGGCGAGCTGAACTTCGCGAAGGCCTGGGGCTCGGGCCGGGTGAAGCTGGAGGCGGGCCTGCGCGACCTGTTCCGGCTCAGGACCCTTCTGTAGCGGCCGCGGCCGCCGCTGCGCCCACCCTTGCCCTGCGTGCCGCGGGCACCACGAGCGGTGTCCCGGTCTCCGGGTCGTCGATGACCTGGCAGCGCAGCCCGAAGACCTCCTCCACCAGTCCGGCCGTGACGATGTCGTTCGGCGCTCCCTCGGCGATGACCTCGCCGCCGCGCAGGGCGATCAGGTGGGTGGCGTACCGGGCCGCGTGGTTCAGATCGTGCAGGACGGCGACCAGGGTGCGGCCCTGTGTCTCGTGAAGCTCGGCACACAGGTCGAGGACGTCGATCTGGTGCTGGATGTCGAGGTAGGTCGTCGGCTCGTCCAGGAGGAGCAGCGGGGTCTGCTGCGCGAGCGCCATCGCGATCCACACGCGCTGGCGCTGGCCACCCGACAATTCGTCGACATAGCGATCGGCGAGCTCGGCGACACCGGTCGAGGCCATCGACTCCTGGACCACCCGCTCGTCCTGAGCCGACCACTGGCGCAGCAGGCCCTGGTGCGGGTAGCGGCCCCGGCCGACCAGGTCGCCGACCGTGATCCCGTCCGGCGCGATCGACGACTGCGGGAGCAGCCCGAGGGTGCGCGCCACCTTCTTCGCGGGCATCGAGTGGATGACCTGTCCGTCGAGCAGCACCCGCCCCGCGGAGGGCTTCAGCATGCGCGAAAGGGCGCGCAATAGCGTGGACTTGCCGCAGGCGTTCGGGCCGACGATCACGGTGAAGGAGTTGTCGGGAATCTCCACCGACAGCTTCTCCGCGATGACGCGCTGGTCGTAGCCGAGGGTGACGTTGTCGGCGGACAGGCGGTTCACAGTGCTCCCTTGGATGTTCTCGCGCGCCTGGTCGTCCGCACGCGTCGCGTTCTTCGATCCGCTCACGGCCAGGCTCTCCGACCCGCTCACCGTCGGGTTCGCCGGGCCGTTCACAGCCGGGTTCGTCGGCCCACTCACATCCGGGTTCGCCGGGCCGCTCATATCCGGCCGGCCTTGCGCTCGGTGACCAGCAGCCACAGCAGATAGACGCCGCCGAGGACTCCGGTCACGACGCCGACGGGCAGCTGGTCGGCGCCGAAGGCCCGCTGCGAGGCCCAGTCCGCGACGACGAGCAGGGTCGCGCCCATGCACATCGACGGCACCAGGTTCGGTCCGGGCGACCGGGTGAGCCGCCGGGCCAGTTGCGGAGCGGTGAGCGCCACGAAGCCGACCGGTCCCGCGGCGGCCGTGGCGCCCGCGGTGAGCAGCACGGCGGCCACCATCAGCAGCAGCCGCGTCCGCTCGACGCTCACTCCGAGGGCGTACGACACGTCGTCGCCCATCTCCATCATCCGCAGCCCGCGCGCGTTGCCGAGGACGAGGGGGACGAGGACGGCGCACATGATGAGCAGCGGCCAGACCTGCGCCCAGTCACGGCCGTTGAGGGATCCGGTCATCCAGACGACGGCGCGGGCCGCGTCGACGATGTCGGCCTTGGTGAGGAGATAGCCGTTGACGGCCGTGACGATCGCGGAGACCCCGATCCCGACGAGGACCAGTCGATAGCCGTGCACTCCCCGCTTCCACGCGAGCAGATAGATGGCGAGCCCGGTCACGATTCCACCGACGAGTGCCCCGAGGGCGACCTCGGTCGCGCTGCCCGAGAACAGCACGATCATGATGAGCGCGCCGGCCGTGGAACCCTGTCCGAGCCCGAGTACGTCCGGGCTGCCCAGCGGATTGCGGGAGATGGACTGGAAGAGCGCTCCGCCCAGTCCGAGCGAGGCCCCCACCAGCAGCCCGACGAGAACGCGCGGCAGCCGCAGGTCGTTGACGATGAACTCCTGGCTCGCGCTGCCTTCGCCGGCCAGGGTCTTGAGCACGTCGCCGGCCGGGATCGGGAAGTCGCCGGTCCCGATGAGCACGACGCTCGCGACGGCCGCGGCCACCAGCAGCAGCACGACCACGGTGAACGTCCGGACGTCGAGACGGACGGACAGCCCGCCGCCCGTGCGGACGGCTCGGACGCGCCCGGTGGGAAGTGCCTGGCCACGTGCTGCGCGGCCGGTTCGGATCCGTGGGGTCGTCACAGCTGCGCCGTCCTCCGTCGCCGTACGAGAAAGATGAAGACCGGACCGCCCAGCACCGCGGTGACGATGCCGACCTGAAGCTCCGCCGGCCGGGCGACCATCCGCCCGAGAACATCGGCGCCGAGCAGCAGGACGGGCGACAGAACGGTCGCGTACGGCAGGATCCAGCGCAGGTCGGGCCCGGTGAAGGAGCGGACGACGTGCGGGACCATCAGCCCGACGAACACGATGGGTCCGCAGGCGGCGGTCGCGGCGCCGCACAGCACGGTCGCGGCGGCCATGGAGAGCGCTCGGGTGCGGTTCAGGTTGGCGCCGAGCGCGCGGGCGGTGTCGTCGCCCATGGCCACGGCGTTCAGCGGCCGGGCCAGGGCCAGCGCGAGAACGGTGCCGACGGCGAGGAAGGGCGCCACCTGTCCGATCGTCGAGTCGGTCGCCGAGGCGAGCGAACCGACCGTCCAGAAGCGCATCTTGCCGAGCGCCGCGTCATCCATGATCATCACGGCCTGCAGATAGCCGTACAGCGCGGCGCTGATGGCGGTTCCGGCCAGCGCGAGCCGTACCGGGGTCGCGCCCCGGCTGCCGCCCAGGAACCAGACCAGCGCTCCGACCGCGGCCGCCCCGACGAAGGCGAACCAGACGTAGCCGCTCAGTGAGGTGACACCGAAGTAGGTGATCGCCGTGACAACTGCGGCGGACGCGCCCGCGTTGATCCCGAGCAGACCGGGGTCGGCCAGCGGATTGCGGGTGAGCGCCTGGAGGACGGCACCGGACAGCCCGAGCGCGGCGCCGACCAGCAGCCCGAGCACGGTCCGGGAGATCCGGTCACCGACCACGACGTCGGAGTACGTCCCCGAGTCGTGGAACAGGCCGTGCCACACCTGGTCCAGCGGCAGCGCTTTCGCCCCGATCGCGATACTCGCCAACGCGACCAGGAGCAGGACACCCACGGACACGAGGAGCCCAAGGCTCCGTATCGCCCTGCGGGTTGAGGGCGCGGGGGCGGTTTCCGCGCGCTGTTCAGGAGGACTCTCGACCAACACGAGGTTAGGTTAGCCTACCCTCGCATTGCCTATCGATCCGCCTGCGCACCCGGTCCGCCACCGCCGCCCAGGTCAGCCCCTGCATCCGGCCGACTGCACCGGCGCTGGTGCTGGTGCTGGTGCTGGCACCTAAAGTCCCAGCCGCGCCAGCGCCTTGCCCCCGTCCAGGTCGCAGCTGCCCTCTCCCGCGGCGGTCCACGCCGCCGCGCACAGGGCCCGCAGACCGTCGAGGGCCTCGCCGTCGCCCGCCAATTCGAGTTCCTCACTCCCCGCCGTCGCCGTAAAGCCGCCACAGCGGAACCCGTCGCCCGCCTCGACGACCTCGGGCTGCCCGGTGAGCATCCCGCGCAGATCGGCGTCGACATACGTCGGCCGGTGCTGCGGCGGCGCGGCGAGAAGCTGCGCGCCGTCCGTCACGCCGGTGAGGACGAGCAGCGAGTCCACCTCTCCGTTGAACGCGCCCTCGATGTCCGTGTCCAGCCGGTCACCGACCACCAGCGGCCGCTCGGCCCCGGTGCGCAGGATCGTCTCGCGGTGCATCGGGGGCAACGGCTTGCCCGCCACCTGCGGCTCGGCGCCCGTGGCGATGCGCACGACCTCCACCGCCGCGCCGTTCCCCGGCGCGATCCCGCGCGCGCCCGGAATCGTCAGATCGGTGTTGGAGGCGAACCAGGGCACCCCGCGCGCGATGGCGTAACACGCCTCCGCGAAGCGCGACCAGGTCAGATCGGGACCGCCGTACCCCTGCACGACTGCGACGGGCTCGTCGTCCGCCGAGTCGACCGGCTCCAGCCCGCGCTCGCGGAGCGCGACCCGCAGCCCGTCACCGCCAATGACCAGCACCCGCGACCCCGCGGGCACCTGCTCGCTGATGAGCCGGGCCACGGCCTGCGCCGAGGTGATGACGTCCGAGGCCACCGTCGGTATGCCCAGCTCCGTGAGGTGCTCGGCGACCGCGTCCGGGGTGCGCAGCGCGTTGTTGGTGACGTACGCGAGGTGCATTCCGCCCGCGCGCGCCGTCCCGAGGGAATCCACGGCGTACGCGATGGCGTTACCCCCCGCGTACACCACCCCGTCCAGATCCAGCAGGGCGGTGTCATACGCCTCGCTCAGGGCCTGGCCACTGCCTTCGGGCCGCGTCCTGACGGTCTGGCTCATTGCACATCGCTCCTCGTTCGATCCCTTTCCCCCGATCATCGCTCATGCCACTGACACACTTACGATGCCTCAATGAACTATGCAGGTCCCGAGGAGGAAACACCGGCAGGGAGCGGCCTCGAACTCACCCCGTTCCGAGGCCTGCGCTACGACCCCGACCGGGTCGGCAGCCTGGCCGCCGTGACATCCCCGCCGTATGACGTCATCGTGCGGCCCGACGGACTGCTCGAACTCGAATCGGCCGACCCCCACAACATCGTCCGGCTGATCCTCCCGCAGGACGGCACGCCCGCGGCCCGCAACCAGCAGGCCGCCGACACGCTGCGCGACTGGCTGTCCGAGGGCGTCCTGACCACCGATCCCGAGCCGGGCCTGTACGTGTACGAGCAGCGCGACGGGGATCTGTTGCAACGGGGTGTGATCGGCAACCTGCGCCTGTCAGAGCCGGCCGACGGCGTCGTCCTCCCGCACGAGGACGTGATGCCGCACGTCATCGCGGACCGAGCGGCTCTGATGCGCGCCACGTCCGCCAACCTCGAACCCCTGCTGCTGACCTATCGCGGCAACGGTTCCGGGTTCGGTGCCGCCGCCGTCATCGAACGCACCGCGCTCCGGCCGCCGCTGCTGTCCACCACCACGGAGGACGGCATCACCCACCGTCTGTGGGCGGTCACGGACCCGGCGGAGCTCTCCGAGATCCGGACAGATCTCGGCCGGCACCAGGCCCTGATCGCCGACGGCCATCATCGCTGGGCGACGTATCTTCGTCTACGCGCGGAGCACCCCTCGCCGAGCCCCTGGGACTACGGTCTGGTCCTCCTGGTGGACACCGGCCGCTACCCGCTGCGCGTCCGGGCCATCCACCGCCTGCTGCACCGCCTGCCGGTCGCCGAGGCGCTGGCCGCCCTCGGGGACTCGTTCCGCGTACGCCACCTCGACGTACCCCTCGCCGAAGCGCTGGAGGCGCTCTCCGCGGCGGCCGCCGAGGGAAACGCCTTCCTCCTCGCCGGCGACGGCACGTTCCACCTCGTCGACCGCCCGTCGCCGGACCTCCTGGCCCGTACGATCCCGGCCGACCACCCGGAGGCCTGGCGCACCCTGGACGCCACGGTCCTGCACGCCGCCCTCCTCGACCATGTGTGGGGCATCCCGGAGGACTCCCCCGCTCACATCGCGTACATCCACGACACGGTCGCCACGGTCGAGAAGGCGGAGCACGACGGTGGTACGGCCGTCCTGATGCACCCGGTCCGCGAGGAGGTCGTACGCGATCTCGCCCGCCAGGGTGTCACCATGCCGCGCAAGTCGACGTCCTTCGGCCCGAAGCCGGCGTCGGGCCTGGTCCTGCGGGCGCTCACGCCCGAAGGGCCACGGGCCGCGGGCTGCTGAAACGCCACGTGGGCGGCGGCACACCTTCCGGTGTCCCGCCGCCCACGTGTTGTGTTCCGCCGCGCTACCCGGCGTCAGCTCTGAGGCCGCTGAGGAGCGTCGTCCTCGCTGTCGTCCTGACCGTCGAGTTCGACGTCTTCGTCATCGTCGTCGTCATCGGCCTCGTCTTCGAGGTCGTCGACGTCGTCCGTGACCGTGACCGTGGTCACGGACTCGATCTCGTCGTCCTCGTCATCCTCGTCGTCCTCGTCATCCACGACGTCGTCCTCGGCCAGGACCTCCGTCGCGGCCTCGGAAACGGTCATCTGTCCGCTGTCGTCCGCGTCCTCGACGAGCGCGTCGACGAACTCGACGCCGTCGATCTCGGCGAGCCGGTCGGAGGCGTCCGTGCTGCCGTCCTTGTCGGACTCGACGGCCTTGGCGAACCACTCGCGTGCCTCGCCCTCACGCCCGGCGGCGAGGAGCGCGTCTGCGTAGGCGTACCGCAGTCGCGCGGTCCAGGGCTGGACGGAGTTCGAGGCGAGCTCCGGGCTCTGGAGGGTGACGATGGCGGCTTCCAGCTGATCCATGTCGCGCCGGGCACCGGCGGCCACGAGCCGCATCTCGACCTGGCTGGCCTTGTCCAGCTTCTGCACCTCGGGCGCCCCGGCCATCTCCAGCGCCTTCTCGGGCCGGCCGAGACCCCGCTCGCAGTCCGCCATGACGGGCCACAGCTCCACGCTGCCGGTCATCCGACGCGCGGCGCGGAACTCGGCGAGCGCCTCACTGAACTTCTGGTTCGCGTACGCGGCGAACCCGGCCGCCTCACGCACGGCGGCGACACGCGACGCCAGTCGCAGGGCGATCCTCGAGTACTCGTAGGCGCCTTCGGGGTCCTCGTCGATGAGCCGGGCGACCATCACCAGGTTGCGGGAGACGTCCTCGGCCAGGCCCTTGGGCAGGCTCTGGAGCTCCTGTCGTACGTCCTTGTCGATCTCCTCGCCCGTGACCTCGTCCGGGATCGGCAGCCGCTTGATCGGCTCACGGTCCCGGTCCCGCTCGTCGCGGAAACCGCCGCCACCGCGCCGGTCGTCGCGGCCACGGAAGCCACCGGGGCGCTCGCCCCTGTCGTCACGGCGCGGCCCACCACGGCCACGGTCGTCGCGTCCGCGGTCGTCACGGCCACGGAAGCCACCACCCCGGCTGTCGTCACGACGGAACCCGCCACGGTCGTCATCGCGGCGCGGGCTGCTGGGCCGCTCGTCACGACGGAACCCACCGCGGTCGTCATCGCGGCGCGGGCTGCTGGGCCGCTCGTCACGACGGTCGTCACGGCGGAACCCACCGCGATCGTCATCACGGCGCGGGCTGCTGGGCCGCTCGTCACGACGGAACCCGCCACGGTCGTCGTCACGGCGCGGGCTGCTGGGCCGCTCGTCACGACGGTCGTCGCGACGGAACCCACCGCGATCGTCATCGCGACGCGGGCTGCTGGGCCGCTCGTCACGACGGTCGTCACGGCGGAACCCACCGCGATCGTCATCACGGCGCGGGCTGCTGGGCCGCTCGTCACGGCGGAAGTCGCCGCCACCACGGTTGTCATCGCGACGGAACCCACCGCCGCTACCACCACGGTCGTCGCGGCGGAACCCGCCACGGTCGTCATCGCGGCGCGGGCTGCTGGGTCGCTCGTCACGACGGAAGGGCGGACGGTCCCCATCACGACGCGGACCACGGTCGTCGCGACGGAAGTCGCTACGGTCGTCGCGGCGGAAGCCGCCGCCACTGGCACCGCCACGGTTGTCGTCACGGCGGAAGCCGCCACCACTACCGCCACCACGGTTGTCGTCACGACGGAACCCACCGCCGCCACTGCCACTGCCACTGCCGCCACGGTCGTCACGGCGGAAGCCGCCACCACCACCGCCACCACGGTTGTCATCGCGACGGAACCCACCGCCACCACCGCTGCTGCCACCACGGTCGTCACGGCGGAAGCCGCCACCACTGCCGCCACGGTTGTCGTCACGGCGGAAGCCGCCACCACTACCGCCACGGTTGTCATCGCGACGGAACCCACCGCCGCCACCGCTGCTGCCACCACGGTCGTCGCGACGGAAACTACCGCGATCGTCGTCACGGCGCGGGCTGCTGGGGCGATCGTCACGGTTGAAGGCAGGACGGTCCCCGTCGCGACGGGGGCCGCTCGCACGGTCGTCACGACGCGGACCACTCGGACGGTCGTCACGACGGAACGGCGGTCGGCCACCGCCGGCGCCGCCACCGCGGTTGTCATCACGTCGGTTGTCGTCACGGCGGAAGCCGCCGCGGTCACCGCCGCGGCTGTCGTCACGCCGGCCGGAGCCGCCGCGGTCATTGTCACGGCGCGGGCCCCCGCGGCTGTCACCGCGGTCACCACTGTCACGACGGCGCTGGTCGCGCTCCGGTCGCTCGTCGGGAGAGTTGGTGGACATGGTGACTCCTGTCATCGGTACCGCAAGTCATTCTCGCGCAGCCGGGTACTCGGCGCGCTTCGGAAAAAACAAAAAAGGACCCCTGGTCCCAGCGAGTCGCTGGGACCAGGGGTCCTCCAAAGATTGTTCGGCGGCGTCCTACTCTCCCACAGGGTCCCCCCTGCAGTACCATCGGCGCTGTGAGGCTTAGCTTCCGGGTTCGGAATGTAACCGGGCGTTT
>NZ_JBEXNW010000025.1:0-131520 GCF_040611295.1 Streptomyces sp. NPDC002935 | reverse complement strand
CACTTTGCTGACCTCGGGGAGAAAACGCAGGTTCCGACTGATGATGGCTGGTATGACACGACTGTGGAGGATGCTGGCCTGGGTTGGGGTGGTTGGCCCCGCGTCCCGACTCCCCGGAGCCGCCCCATGACCGTGATCCTCGGGCAGGTGTTCACCGGCGTCAGCATCGGTGCCGTCCTGCTCCTCATCGCGCTCGGCCTCTCACTCACCTTCGGCCAGATGAATGTCATCAACATGGCCCACGGCGAGTTCATCATGGCCGGCGCCTACACCACGTACGTACTGCAGAAGTCCATTTCCGGCGCAGGAATGTCACTGATCGTCGCGCTGCCCGTGGCATTTCTCGTTTCAGGGGCGCTCGGCGCACTGCTGGAATGGCTGCTGATCCGCCGCCTTTACCTCCGTCCCCTCGACACTCTTCTTGTCACATGGGGTGTCGCTCTGATGCTTCAGCAGCTCGCCCGTGACATTTTCGGGGCGCCGAACGTGCAGACCCGCGCACCCGATGTCCTCACCGGGAACATCACGGTCATCGGCGGAGACGACCCGCTCACCTTCGCCAACAGCCGGCTGTTCATCCTGGGGCTGGCGATCGCGGCGGTCGTGGCACTGTCCCTGACCCTGCGCCTCACCCCGCTCGGGCGGCGGATCCGCGCCGTGGTGCAGAACCGGGACCTGGCGGAGGTGTCCGGCATCTCCACCGGCCGCGTGGACCGCACCGCCTTCTTCATCGGCTCCGGGCTCGCCGGGGTCGCCGGGGTCGCTCTGACCCTGGTCGGCCCGATCGGTCCGACGATGGGCACCAACGTCATCATCGACGCCTTCCTGGTGATCGTCGTCGGCGGCATCGGGCAGCTCAAGGGCAGCGTGATCGTCGCCTTCGTGCTGGGCTCGCTCCAGTCGGTCCTGGAGTACTCCACCACCGTCAGTGTCGCGAAGGTCCTGGTCCTGGTGGCCATCGTCGCGTTCCTCCAGTGGCGGCCACAGGGCCTGTACACGCTGCGGACGAGGAGTCTCGTGTGACCACCACCACTCCCCTCGCCCCGAAGACGGGTCAACTGCCGGGCGGCCGGGCCCGGTTCGCGGCGGCTCGTCCCGCGGCCGGCTTCGTCATGGCCGCCCTCGTGCTCTTCGCCGTCGCCCCGCTCGCCCTGTCCGACTTCCGGCTCGGGCTGCTCGCCAAGTACCTGTGCACGGCCATGGTCGCGGTCGGCATCTGTCTGGCCTGGGGGCGCGGCGGACTGCTGACCCTCGGCCAAGGGGTGTTCTTCGGGCTGGGCGGCTACGCCATGGCCATGCACCTGAAGATCGCGGACGCCGGACCCGGCAACCTCCCCGACTTCATGCAGCTGTACGGGACCGCCACCGAACTCCCCTGGTGGTGGCGGCCGTTCGCGAATCCGGCGTTCGCGCTCGCCGCGACCGTCCTGCTGCCGATGGCCGTCGCCGCGATCCTCGGCTCGTTCATCTTCCGGCGCCGGGTCAAGGGCGCCTACTTCGCGATCCTCAGCCAGGCGCTCGCCGCGGCCTTCGCGATCTGGCTGATCGGCCAGCAGGAGACCACGGGCGGCACCAACGGGCTGACCGACATCCAGGGCTTCTTCGGCTACGACCTGAACGACCCGGTCAACCAGCGGATGGTGTACTTCGTCATCGCCGCGGCGCTGCTCCTGCTGATCGCGCTGGCCCGTCAGCTGACGCAGAGCCGCTACGGCGAACTCCTCGTCGCCGTACGGGACTCGGAGGAGCGGGTGCGCTTCCTCGGGTACGACCCGGCGAACGTGAAGCTCGTCGCGTACGTCGTCGCGGCGGGCATGGCCGGGCTCGCGGGCGCGCTGTTCGTGCCCGCCGTCGGCATCATCTCCCCCGCGCTGGTCGGCATCGTGCCGTCCATCGAACTCGTCATCGGCGCCGCGGTCGGCGGCCGGGCGAGCCTGGTGGGCGCGGTGCTCGGAGCGGTGGGCGTCGCCTGGGCCAGAACGGCCCTGTCGGAGGAGTTCCCCGCGGCCTGGACGTACTTCCAGGGGCTGCTGTTCATCGTCGCCCTGGCGTTCCTGCCGGGCGGCCTCGCCTCGCTGGCCGCGATCGTGAAGCGGCGCCGGGCGCAACGAGGACTCGCTGGAGACACGGCATGACGGAGTTTACGGACAGTGCGCCCTCGGGGCTCGAGATTCGGGGACTGCGGGTGACCTTCGACGGCTTCACCGCCGTCGACGGGGTGGACCTCGACGTACGGCCGGGCGATCTGCGCTTCCTGATCGGGCCGAACGGCGCGGGCAAGACGACGCTGGTCGACGCGGTCACCGGACTGGTGCGGGCGACAGGATCGGTGCGCTTCGGGGGTGCCGACATCCTCGGCCGCAGTGTGCACCGCATCGCCCGCTCGGGGATCGGCCGCACCTTCCAGACGGCCACCGTCTTCGAGGAGTTGACGGTCCTTCAGAACCTGGACATCGCGGCGGGCGCCGGGCGGGGCGCGCTGACGATGCTGCGCCGCCGCAGGAGCGTGCCCGAGTCCGTGGCGCACGCCCTGGAGACGGTGGGGCTGACCGCCCTGGCCGACAGCCCGGCCGGGACGCTCGCACACGGCCAGAAGCAGTGGCTGGAGATCGGCATGCTGCTCGTGCAGGACGTACGGCTGCTGCTGCTCGACGAGCCGGTCGCGGGGATGAGCCACGACGAACGGCAGGCCACCGGCGAGCTGTTGGAGCGCATCAGCCGGGAGCGGACCGTGGTCGTGATCGAGCACGACATGGACTTCATGCGCTCCTTCGCGCGCAGCGTCAGTGTGCTGCACGCGGGCCGGGTGCTGAGCGAGGGGACGGTGGCAGAGGTGCAGGCGGACCCGAAGGTGCAGGAGGTGTATCTCGGGCACGCGGCCGCCGAGGACACCACGGCGACCGTGCCCGGTCCGACCGCCGTGCAGGAGGCGTGATGCTGGAGATCGACACCGTCCATGTCGGATACCACCGCAGTCTGGTCCTGCACGGTGTCTCCGTCGAGGTGCCGAGGGACGGGGTGGCTGCCGTGCTCGGCCACAACGGAGCGGGGAAGAGCACGCTTCTGCGGGCCGCCGTCGGACTGCTCGGCCCGCGGAGCGGCTCCGTCCGCCTCGACGGCGAGGACATCACCCGTCGCAAGCCCCACGAGCGGGTGGCGCGCGGCATGGCGTACGTCCCGCAGGGTCAGCAGGCCTTCCCGCACCTCACGACCGCCGAGAATCTCCAGCTGGTCGCGGACGGGCGGCGACGCGGCAAGGAGGCGATCGCCGAGGCGCTGGACCTGTTCCCGGCGCTGCGCGCCCTGTCGGGCCGCCGCGCCGGCCTGCTCTCCGGCGGTCAGCGCCAGCAACTGGCCATCGCCCGCGCCCTGGTGACGGAGCCTCGGGTCCTCCTCCTCGACGAGCCGACCGAGGGCATCCAGCCGTCCGTGGTGGCCGAGATCGAGGAGACGATCCTCGCCCTGGCCGCCCGGGGAGGTCTGTCGGTGCTCCTGGTCGAGCAGCACGTCGGCTTCGCGATGCGGGCGGCGCAGCGCTACTACGTCCTGGAGGCGGGCCGGGTCACGTCGTCCGGTGAGGGCGGCCGGGACGCCGAACGGGCGGTGCGCGAGGCGCTCAGCGTGTGACTCGCCGTGCGGTCAGCTCCGCGCGAGGGCTGCTCGGGCCCGTTCGAGGTGAGCGCGTTCCGGCGCGCTTCCGGACAGGGTGATGGCGGCGTCGTACGCCCGTATCGCCTCGGTGCGCCGTCCGAGCCGGCGCAGGAGGTCCGCCCGTACGGCGTGGAAGGCGTGGTAGCCGTCCAGGTCGAGCTTGTCGACGAGGGCTAGGGCGGTCTCCGGTCCCTCGGCCTCGGCCACGGCCACGGCGCGGTTGAGGGCCACGACCGGGCTGGGGGCGAGGTCCATGAGCTGGTCGTACAGCTGGAGGATCTGGCCCCAGTCCGTGGCGGCCGCGGTCGGCGCGTCGCTGTGGACGGCGTTGACGGCGGCCTGGATCTGGTAGGGCCCCGGCCGGTTGCGGCGCAGACAGCGGCGTACGAGGGCCTGGCCCTCGGTGATCAGATCCCGGTCCCACCGCGTACGGTCCTGGTCGGCGAGGAGGACCAGGTCGCCGTCCGCCGTCGCGCGGGCCGGCCGGCGGGCCTCGATGAGCAGCATCAGCGCGAGCAGGCCGAGCGCCTCGGGTTCGTCCGGCATGAGCTCGACGAGGAGGTATCCGAGGCGCACGGCCTCGGCGCAGAGGTCCTCGCGGCCGCCGTACCCCTCGTTGAAGACGAGGTAGACGACGGCCAGCACACCCTTGACGCGGTCGGGCAGGTCGGCGTCGCGCGGGATGCGGTAGGGGATGCCCGCGTCGCGGATCTTGGCCTTGGCGCGGACGATCCGCTGGGCCATGGTGGATTCGGGGACGAGGAAGGCGCGGGCGATCTGCGGGGTGGTCAGGCCGCCGAGGAGCCGCAGGGTGAGGGCGACCTGGGCCTGGGGGGCGAGCGCGGGGTGGCAGCAGGTGAAGATCAGACGGAGCCGGTCGTCGCGCACGGGGCCCTCCTCCACGGGTTCGTCCGGGGCGTGCAGCCGGGCCGCTTCGGCGTGCCGGGCCGCGCGCGTGGACTCCCGGCGCAGCCGGTCGACGGCTCGATTGCGGGCGGTGGTGATGATCCAGCCGGCCGGGCTCGGCGGTATGCCGGTCTCCGGCCACTTCGCCGCGGCCGTGGCGAACGCGTCCTGCACCGCTTCCTCGGCGAGGTCGATGTCGCCCAGGAAGCGGATCAGGACGGCGACCGCCCGGCCGTACTCGGCACGGAAGACGGCCTCGATCTCGGCTCCGCCGACGGCCATCAGTCCTCGGCCTCGTGCATGAACGGCCGCACCTCGATGGGAAGTGTGGTCGCCAGCGTCGCCTTGCGCCCCCACATGAGCGCCGCGTCGAGGTCGGGCGCCTTGATCAGGCAGATCCCGCCCAGGTACTCCTTGCTCTCGGTGTACGGCCCGTCGGTGACCAGCACGTCACCGTCCCGGGCCCGCAGCACGGTGGCCGTGTCCGGGCCGTGCAGTCCGCCGGCGAACACCCAGGCACCGGCCTCGCGCAGCTCCGCGTGGAACACGTCGAGATTGTGCATGATCCCTTCCAGGACCTCGGGCGCGGGCGGCTCGCCCTGCGGCTGCATCACGCTCAGCAGGTAGTACTTCATGATGTGTCCTCCTCGGTGGTCGCTCACTCGGCGTCTCACTGACTACACGAACGAGAAGGCGCCGGATCGACACACGCCACGACGACAGCGGGAGATTCCTTCGATGACCATCCCACCGCATCCGCTCGTCACCGCGGCCCGGAGGCTGGCGGCCGACGTGCTGGCACCCCGGGCGGAGCGCGTGGACCAGGACGGCCTGCCCGCGAGCAGCATCGAGGCGGTCAAGCGGTCGGGGCTGCTCGGGATCGGCGCCCCGGTCGCGTACGGCGGGTCGGCGGCGCCCGTCGCGGTGATCCGGGAGACCGCGGAGATCCTGGCCGGGGCGTGCTGCTCGACGTGGTTCGTGCAGACCCAGCACCACACACCGGTGACGACTCTGGCGAGGAGTGACCTTCCGGTGCGGGAGCGACTGCTCGGTCCGCTCGCGCGCGGGGAACTGCTGTCCGGCGTCGCCTACGCACAGTTGCGCGCCCATCCGCGGGTCCCGGTGCGGGTCACGCGCGAGCGCGGCGGCTGGCGCTTCGACGGGAGGGTCCCCTGGTACACGGGCTGGGGGCTGAACGACGTCATGCTGCTGGCCGGAGTGACGGACGCGGACGAGGCGCTGTTCGCGTTCACCGAGGCGCGCGAGCAGCCGGGGCTTCGCCCGTCGCCGCCGATGCGGCTCGCCGCGCTCACGGCGTCCCGGACGGTCTCGCTGGAACTGGACGGGCTGTGGCTGCCCGACGACGCGGTGGCGCTGCGCACCCCGTACGCGTCCTGGGCGGTCACCGACCGGCCCAAGAACACCAATGCGTCGCCGGCCGTGTTCGGGGTGACGGCGACGGCGATCGGCCTGCTGGGGGACGATCCCTCCGCGAAGGAGACCGCGGGCGCTCTGCGGGCGCGTCTCGACACGGTCAGGCGGCAGGCGTACGAGCTCGCCGACCACCCGGAGCCGACCGAGCGGATCGGGGAGCGGCTGGCGTGCAAGACACGGGCGTACGACGTGATGCGGGCGGCCACCACCGCGGCGGTGGTCGCCGGGGGCGGGCGGGCGATGGATCTGCGCAGCCCGGCGCAGCGGCTGGCGCGCGAGGGGATGTTCCTGCTGGTGCAGGGGCAGACGGCCCAGGTACGCGTCGCGCATCTGGGGTCGCTGGGTTCGCCTGGGTAGCCGGGGCCGACCTGGTCGCAGGGGCCGACCTGGTCGCAGGGGCCGCCCGGTCGCGAGGTTCGTCGGGAGCGCGGGGCGCCAGGGTGCCCGGTCCGCTCAGCCGGTGAAGGGTACCTGCGCGGCCGGTGCCGGTCGGCCGGCGGACGGGTGCTGCCACAGTCCCTGGCCGGCGAGGCGGGGCAGGACGCCTTCCCCGAACCAGTAGGCCTCCTCCAGGTGCGGGTAGCCGGAGAGCACGAACTCGTCGATGCCGAGGGCGTGGTACTCCTTGATCCGCTCGGCCACCTCCTCGTGGCTGCCGACCAGGGCCGTGCCCGCTCCGCCGCGCACCAGGCCGATGCCGGCCCAGAGGTTGGGGTGGATCTCCAGGCCGTCCCGGCCGCCGCCGTGCAGCGCGAGCATCCGCTGCTGGCCCTGCGACTCGCTGCGGGTGAGCCCCGCCTGCACGGACCGCACGGTCTCCGGGTCGAAACCGTCGAGGAGCCGGTGGGCCTCGGCCCAGGCCTGCTCGGAGGTGTCGCGGGTGATGACGTGCAGCCGGATGCCGAACCGGAGGGTCCGCCCCTCCTTCGCCGCGAGCCCGCGGATCCAGGCGATCTTCTCGGCCACCTGGGCGGGTGGTTCGCCCCAGGTGAGGTAGACGTCGGCATGGCGGGCGGCGACCTCGCCGGCGACGGGTGAGGAGCCGCCGAAGTAGACCTCCGGGACCGGGTCGGGGACCCGGGCGAGCCGGGCGTCCTCGACCCGCAGGTGCTCGCCGGCCAGGTCGACGGTCCTGCCGTCCCACAGGTCCCGGACGATCTGCAGGAATTCGCCCGTACGGCGGTACCGGGCGTCCTTGTCGAGGAAGTCGCCGTAGGCGCGCTGCTCGTGGCTCTCGCCGCCGGTCACCACGTTCAGCAGCAGCCGTCCCCCGGTCCGGCGCTGGAACGTGGAGGCCATCTGCGCGGCGAGCGTGGGCGACACGAAACCCGGCCGGAAGGCGACGAGGAACTTCAGTCGCTCGGTGTGCTGGCTGACCATCGCCGTGGTCAGCCAAGCGTCCTCGCACCAGGCACCCGTCGGGGTCAGCGCACCGACGAACCCGAGGTCCTCCGCCGCGCGGGCGATCTGGCTCAGGTAGGCGACCGTCGGCGGCCGGTCCCGTCCGGAAGCCGTGGCGGGCGTGCCGTGGCCACCGCCGACGACATGACGGCTGTCTCCGTTGGTGGGCAGGAACCAGTGGAAGGTGAGGGACACGGCGGCGTTCTCCGATCGGGGGGGGACGGGCGGGCGACGGCGAGGGTGGCCGGCAACTCGGTTCCGGCCGGCGTCACTTGGCGGTCGATGACGTCAACCGGCCACCGCCAGCAGCTGTGTACGACCCAGGGCAGCCGAGAACTGGTCCACCACCTGGGCCAGTGCCTCGGCGGTGCCCGGCGCGACGGTGATGCTCCCGTCCTGTCCCGTGGTGATGTCCTTGTCGAGGGTGAACCAGCCCTGGACTATGTGAGCCGCACCCATGGAGTTGAGGACCGGACGGAGTGCGTAGTCCAGGGCGAGCACATGGGCGGTGCTGCCTCCCGTCACCAGCGGCAGCACCGTCTTCCCGGTCAGGGCGTACTGCGGCAACAGGTCGAGCAGGGCTTTGAGGACGCCGGAGTAGGCGGCCTTGTAGACGGGGGTGCCGATGACCACGCCGTCGGCGCGGGCGAACAGCTCGGTGGCCTCGACGATGGCGGGGTGCTGGAAGTCCGCGCCGAGCAGCGCCTCCGCGGGGATGGTGCGGACGTCGAGGGGGATCACCTCGTGGCCCTGCGCGGTGAGGCGGACGTCGAGATGGCGCAGGAGTTTGGCGGTGCGGGAGGAGACCGAAGGGCTGCCGGAGACGGACAGGACGGTGGCCATGAGTCCTCTTTCGTGGGCGGGGTTCCGGGCGAGCGTCGCAAGCGGGGTTCCGGCGGAATTCGCGTGTGCGGTTCCGGGCGAACCACGTGTGCGGCGATCCGGGCGAACGGGCTGCCGGGGTCAATGGGGAGTCGATGGGGAAAGGGCACGGAGACGGGACGCGTCGCACTCCCCCATGCGCCGCGCCGGACCCCACGTACGCCCGCCTGACTCCGGTTTCCGCTGAGGCAGTTGGGCCTCAGGCGCACGCACTACGGGCAGCGGTGCGGGGTGCCCGGAGCCGACGGGCCGTTCGATGACGCGGAGGGGTCCGGGCACGCGCAGCCGGAGTTCGGGCGGCGAAACGCGGGCGACAGGCGGGGAAACGCGCCGGATCGCGGCGGGAGACACATCACCGTGGGCGGACCGGCCCCCGCGATGGGGACCCCGCCGTCGGGGATCGTCAGGCTTCGCGGCAACAGAAGGAACTGGAGACACGCGCGAGGTCGACGTGGCGTCGCCGCGTGAGGTCCAGTCGCTTCTTCATGGCGTCGATCGTCGCAGCCCCCGGCCGGGGCAGTCAAGGAATGGCCGACCGGTCTCGCATCCCGGACCGCCCTCGCGGGCCGGATCCACCGCGGCCTGCAGCCGGTTCGGCCGGCTCGTCGTGGCCGGCGCCCACGGGCGTTCACGCGCGGGCCACCGGTATCTGCTCGCCGCCGGAAGCCGGGCCGTCGTCCGTCCCCGATCGGACCGCGTCCTGGATCAGTCGTCGTCCCCGACAGGGACGACCACGAGAAAGGCGTCCGACTTCAGGTCCATCACGACCGTGGCCGCCAGCCCCTCGGTGCGGCGCCGCGCCGCGTACTCCTCCGCGGTCCAGGATCCGCGCGGAGCCCCAGCGGGAAATCGTTCCAGCACCTGTGTGCCCATGGCGGCAGACACCTCCAGCTCTGACCTCGGACCCGGAGCTACGAGTCCCGTGGGATGCGCTTTCCCGGGTTTCACCGAGACATGTCAGATCCGTTCTCAGGTTCAGCGGCCGGGAGAGCGC
The DNA here is from genome assembly GCF_040611295.1 of Streptomyces sp. NPDC002935. Classification (NCBI taxonomy): domain Bacteria; kingdom Bacillati; phylum Actinomycetota; class Actinomycetes; order Kitasatosporales; family Streptomycetaceae; genus Streptomyces; species Streptomyces sp. NPDC002935. The sequence goes on along the minus strand of NZ_JBEXNW010000025.1, from coordinate 122,252 downwards.
ACGCCGGAGAGCTGTCGGTTCATCGCCGTCAGGAAGCGGAGGACCACCGACAGCTCGTCCTCGCTGAAGCCGGACCGCACGCGTGCGGTGACCTCGACGAGCGGCCGGAAGTGGGCGCGTGCGGCCGATCCGGCATCGGGGACGTAGTGGAGGTGGACCACCCTGCGGTCGGGACTCTCCCGCACGCGCCGGATGTGGCCCGCGCGTTCTAGCCGGTCCAGACACGCGGTGACCGCACCCGAGGTGAGTCCGAGATGCTCGCGCAGCCGGCCGGGCGTGAGCGGCTCGGGCGCGTCGAGGATCGCGGCGAGCGCCTGCACGTCCGTGGCGTGCAGCCCGTGTTCCCCGGCGAAGCCGTGCACCAGTCGGTTGATCTCGCCGTTCATGCGGCGCAGCTGCACCGCGAAGGCCTGGAGATCCGTCGCCTGTTCCGGCTCCGGGCCCGCATCGAGGTCCGGGTCACCCGTCCGGTCGTCACGGTCGTCTCGGCTGGCCACACGATCAGCCTATAGAAGTCCGCGTCGCATCCCTCGTACGGGCGTCTCGCGCGGGGCCGTCCCGTCCGGCGCATCCGCGGGCGGCGTCCGCGTGGAAGGGATCAGGAGGAGGGCACACAAGGGGGACACAGGGGGCAACGGCGGTGAACGACGGAGGACCCATGAGCGACGACGACGCCCCCACCGGCCTCAGGTGTCTGGTGACCGGTGCCACCGGCTACATCGGCGGACGGCTGGTCCCCGAGCTGCTGGCCGAGGGGCACCGGGTGCGATGCCTGGCCCGCTCCCCCGCCAAGCTGCGCGACTACCCGTGGGCGTCCGAGGCGGAGGTGGTGCGCGGAGACGTCACGGACGCCGCCTCCGTCGCCGACGCCATGCGCGGGTGCGATGTCGCGTACTACCTCGTGCACGCCCTGGGCACGGGCCACGACTTCGAGGAGACCGACCGCGGGGCCGCCAGGACCTTCGGCGAGCAGGCCCGGGCGGCGGGCGTGCGGCGCATCGTCTACCTGGGCGGCCTGACCCCCGCGGGCGTACCGGAGAAGGAGTTGTCACCGCACCTCAGGTCCCGGGCCGAGGTGGGGCACATCCTGCTGGACTCGGGCGTACCGACCACCGTGCTGCGCGCCGCGGTGATCATCGGTTCCGGCTCGGCCTCCTTCGAGATGCTGCGCTATCTGACCGAGCGGCTGCCGGTGATGGTGACGCCGAGCTGGGTGCACACCCGGATTCAGCCGATGGGCGTACGCGATGTGCTGCGCACCCTGGTCGGCAGCGCCCGGATGCCCGCGGAGGTCAGCCGCGCCTTCGACATCGGCGGTCCCGAGGTCCTCACCTACCTGGAGATGATGCGGCGGTACGCGGTCATCGCCGGGCTGCCCCGAAGGCTCATCTTCCCGGTACCGGTCCTCACCCCCCGGCTGTCGAGTCACTGGGTCGGGCTGGTCACCCCGGTGCCCGCGTCCATCGCGCGCCCGCTCACCGAGTCGCTGCGCCACGAGGTCGTGTGCCGCGAACACGACATCGTCCGGTACGTTCCCGATCCCCCGGGACGGCCGATCGGCTTCGACGCGTCGGTGTCCCTGGCGCTCCAGCGGGTGCGCGACGCCCAGGTGACCACCCGTTGGTCGTCGGCCTCGTATCCCGGGACGCCCAGCGATCCGCTGCCCACCGACCCCGACTGGGCGGGCGGCAGTCTCTACACCGACCACCGCGAACTGACCGTGGACGCCTCACCCGAGGCGCTGTGGCGGGTGATCGAGGGCATCGGCGGCGACAACGGCTGGTACTCCTTCCCCCTGGCGTGGGCGGTGCGCGGTTGGCTCGACCGCCTGGTGGGCGGGGTGGGGCTGCGGCGCGGGCGCCGGGACGCCGCCCGGCTGCGCGTCGGCGACTCGCTCGACTTCTGGCGCGTGGAGGAGATCGAGCCGGGTCATCTGCTGCGGCTGCGCGCCGAGATGAGACTTCCGGGTCTGGCATGGCTGGAGATGTACGCCGAGGTGGCGGAGGCCGGGCGTACGCGCTACCGGCAGCGGGCCCTGTTCCATCCGCACGGGCTGCTCGGCCACCTGTACTGGTGGAGTGTCTCGCCGTTCCACTCCGTCGTGTTCGGCGGCATGGCCCGCAACATCGCGAAGGCCGCCGTCAAGAACGCGCCCACCGTGCGGGAGGAACCCGCGCTCACCCGCTGACCCCGCATCCACAGGAGCCGGCCGAGCCGAAGCAGACCGATGCCGTACCCCTCGCAGCCCTGCCCCGGAGCCACACCATGACCCTCTCGATCGTCCTGTTCACCTCGGACCTGCGCCTGCACGACCACCTGCCGCTCCGAGCCGCTCTGGACGGTTCCGACACGGTGGTGCCCCTCTTCGTCCGCGACGAGGCCGTCGCGCGGGCGGGGTTCACCGCTCCCAACCGGATGGCCTTCCTCGCCGACTGTCTGGCGGATCTGGACGCCGGGCTCCGGGAGCGCGGCGGTCGGCTGGTGGTGCGCCGTGGCGACGTGGTGGCCGAGGTCGCCAAGGCGGTCGTGGAGGCCGACGCCGACGAGGTGCACATGGCGGCGGGAGTCAGCGCCTACGCGCACCGCAGGGAGGAGCGGCTGCGCAGCGCGCTGGAGGCGGAGGGATGCCGTCTGCACGTCCATGAGACGGTGGTGACCGCGCTGGCTCCGGGCGCGGTCGCTCCGGCGTCCTGCGACCACTTCGCCGTCTTCACGCCGTACTACCGCCAGTGGGCGCGGCAGCCGTTGCGGGACGCGGTCGCCGCCCCCCGGGTCGTCCGGGTGCCGGACGGAGTGGGCTCGGAGGAGATCCCGGCCCGTTCGGATGTGTCCGGAGTGTCCGCGGGGCTGGCCCGGGGCGGCGAGAGGGAAGCGCGGAAGCGGCTCGCGGCCTGGCTGCGCGGCGGGATCGGGGCGTACGAGGACCGCCACGACGACCTGCCCGGCGACGCGACCTCCCGGCTCTCCCCCCATCTGCACTTCGGCACACTCTCGCCGGTCGAGCTGGTGCATCGAGCCGCCGCGGCGGGCGGTCCGGGCGCCGAGGCGTTCGTACGGCAGGTGGCCTGGCGCGACTTCCACCACCAGGTGCTTGCCGCCCGGCCGGACGCGTCCACGGCCGACTACCGGACCAAGCACGACCGTTGGCGCTCGGCCGCCGAGGCGAGCGACGACATCGAGGCGTGGCGGGAGGGGCGCACCGGCTATCCGGTGGTGGACGCCGCGATGCGGCAGCTGCGTCACGAGGGCTGGATGCACAACCGGGGCCGCCTGCTCACCGCGAGCTTCCTGACCAAGACGCTGTACGTGGACTGGCGGGTCGGGGCCCGGCACTTCCTGGACCTGCTGGTGGACGGCGATATCGCCGACAACCAGCTCAACTGGCAGTGGATGGCGGGAACGGGCACGGACAGCCGGCCCAACCGCGTCCTGAATCCGGTGGTCCAGGCCGGAAGGTACGACCCGGACGGGGTGTATGTCCGGCGCTGGGTGCCCGAGTTGGCGGGCCTCGCGGGACGTGCCGTGCACGAGCCGTGGAAGCTCCGGGGCCTGGACCGCGCGGCGTACGACTACCCCGATCCGATCGTCGATCTGGCCGAGGGGCTGGCCCGGTTCAAGAGGGCCCGGAGCCGTGACTGAGTGCCGGAACCGTGGCGGAGCGTCACGGCCGTGACCGCGTGACCGGGAGACTCGGTGGCCGTGTCAAACTGCCAATGTTTTTACCCGGAGTAGAGATTTCTCACCGGCGCGCCGCCGTATTGGTGGTCGTCCGAACCACTCGTACCGGGTCCGTCCGTACCGGATCCATCGCGCGGCGGCCGGAGCCAAGGGCTCCGGGACGCCGCCCCGCCCCCCAGGAGGCTGCTCAATGCGCATTGCACGGAACGCGGGAACACTCTTCGTGACCGGCGCGTTGACCCTGACTCTCGCCGCGCTCGCCTATCCGGCGATGCTGGGGGTGTCGACCGCGTCCACGACCTCGACGCGGATCATCGCCAATCCGCCTTCGGGGCCGCTGACCGAGGCCGACCGCGACTTCGTCGTCAAGGTGCGCGCGGCGGGACTGTGGGAGTACCCGGTCGGGCAACTGGCTCTGCAGAAGGGGACGATACCGGCGGTCCGTACGGCGGGGCAGCACCTGATCTCGGGCCATGCCGGGCTCGACGACACGAGCCGCAAGATCGCCACGCAGCTCGGCATCACGCTGCCCAACAAGCCGTCCCCGCAGCAGCAGGGTTTCGTGTCGACGCTGAGCGCGGACAGCGGCAAGAAGTTCGACACCGACTTCGCCAACATCCTGCGCATCACGCACGGACAGATCTTCTCGACCGTCGCGAAGATCCGTGCCACGACCGAGAACACACTCGTGCGTCAGCTCGCGGACCAGGCCAACGACACCGTGCTGGACCACATCACCGTGATGGAGAAGACCGGACTGGTCGACTTCGAGCAGGTGATCATCCAGGAGACGACCCTTCCGAAGGTGCCCAAGGACAATCTGACGCCGCCCGCGCCGCAGCCCGGCGAGCCGGTCGTCGTTCTGACGCCGCCCGCGGGCGGGGGCGCCGCGACGAAGCCCTCTCCGACGCCGACCGTGGGCTGATCGGCGACGGCGACGGTAACTCCCGTCGCGTACGCGGGGTTGCGGACCCGCGCGTGGCGGAGCGGTGGGCCTCGGCCGGTTCAGCCGCCGGCCAGGCCCACCAGTGCGGTGAGCGCGTCCCGCAGTCCGGGTGGCCGGAGCATGCCCGGTTCCACGCGCCCGGCCCAGCCGGGGCCGCCCAGGAGAACGACGGGGTGGCTGCGGGCACCCTTGACGCCCCAACCGGTGGCGGCGATGTGCCGGGCCAGCGGGCGGTCGGCCGTGGAACGGGTCTGGGACCACAGCACGACGGCGACCGGACCCAGCCTCCGCACCGCCGCGGTCAGCGCCTCCGGGGGCACCGCGGGGCCGAACATCCGGGTGGGCAGGCCCTGTTCGACGAGCCCCGCGTGCAGCGCCTCCAGCGGCAGGCAGTGCTGTTCGCCCGGCACGCAGGCCAGCACCACGGGTCCCGCGCCGGTGGCCGGCACCCCGGGCCCCGCCGGTCCGGGGGCGCGGTGCAGCACCCGGGAGATGTGCCAGGACAGCAGGTGCTCCACCTCGACGTATCGGTCTCCGGCGGACGCCCATTTGCGCCCCACCGCGTGCAGGGTCGGCACCATCACCTCTTCCCAGCCGACAACCACGCCGTGCCGCGTGACGAGCGAGGTCAACTGGTCTTCCACGGACGGCGCGTCGAGGCGTACGGCAGCGCGCGCGAGGCCCTTGCACTCCTGCCGGGCGTCGCCGAGAGGCAACGCTCCGGCCGCCCGCGACGGGGGACCGGGCTCGTCGGCCGGGGCCTCGACCTCGGGCGCGACCGGGTCGGATCCGCGCTTCGCCGCCCGGGCCGCCTCGGCGGGCGGCACTCCGGCCGAGGTCAGCCGGCACATCTCCTCGAGCATCGCCACGTCCCGGGGCGTCCATCGGCGGTGCCGACCGTCGGGACGGACCGCGGGCCCCACGCCGTAACGGCGGTCCCAGGACCGCAGCGTGGTGGGTGACACTCCGAGGCGACGGGCCAGCGCACCGGTGGTGACACCGGCCTCGGCGGATCCAGTGCCCGGTCCCCGCCCCTGATCCGACCGGCTGTCACCCATACGGCGACTATACGACGCAGAAACGATGCGAGTTGTCGCCTTTGACCCACCGTTCACAGGATGGGTCCACGGGCCCGTCGCAGGAGGCGCCCGGAGCAAGGAGCCGTGGCCATGAGCGCAGATCCGACCGCCGGACAGCGGACCGCCGAGTCCGCGGACACGGTCACGGAAGCGGACCTGGAGCGGGGCATCATCGACGGGGACGAGGCCTCTTTGACCACCGCGTACCGGCGCTGGGCCCCCCTGGTCCACACGCTCGCCCGGCGCTCGCTGGGCGACCCGCGCGAGGCCGAGGACGTCACCCAGCAAGTGTTCCTCGCCGTATGGCGCGGCGGTCGGGGCTATCGCCCGGAGCGCGGTTCACTCGCCGGCTGGCTCGTCGGCATCACCCGGCGCAAGATCGCCGACGCGCTGTCGGCGCGGACCCGGCGCACCGAGCTGGTCGGCGCGGCCGGCGCCCTGCTGGTCCTCGCCGACGACACGCGGGATCGCCCCGAGGCCGCGCTGGACCGTGTCCTCGTCCGGCACGAGCTGTCGAAGCTCGCCACTCCGCAGCGTCAGGTGCTGCATCTCGCGTTCTACGAGGACCTCACGCAGACGCAGATCGCCCAGCGCACCGGCTGGCCGCTGGGCACGGTCAAGAGCCACTCGCGACGTGGTCTGCACCAGTTGCGCGACGGTCTGCGGTCGGTGGCGGAGGTCTGAACGCCGACGGCGTGCCGGGGTCCGCGTGGCAACCGGCACGGCATCGCGCCGATGCCTCCCTGCATGTCCGGACCCGGGGTTCCCCCAACCGACCTCCGCACCGGTGGCCCTGCTGGGCTTCCCCGTCCGAGCGTTCGTCCCCTCGGTTTCGGGGGAGGGGACGAACGGCTCTCGGCGGCGCGGCCTCGGCGGCAGGGTGGGCCGTGCTCACCGGATGCCCGCGCTCCCGGCTCCGCCCGTGTAGCGGGCCAGTTCCCAGGGGTCGTGGGCGCTGAAGACGTCGACCTCGTCGCCGTGCAGGCGGACCAGTTCCCGCAGCCGGGCGTGGTTGCCGAGCCGCAGGGGCCGGTCCACCTCGGTGATCTGCTGGAGGATGTCCATTCCGGGGTGGCCCGCGGGGCGGTCGGGGTCGATCTCCCGGTGGAAGTAGTAGGCGTCACCGCAGTGCAGGAGCCAGCGTCCGGAGTCCTGGACGGCTATCGCGCTGTGCCCTCGGGTGTGCCCGCCGAGCGGGACGAGCAGGATCTCCGCGTCCAGGCCCTCCAGCGGGCGGACCGCGTCGAACCCGAACCAGGGGTCCCCGGCGGGTTCCGCGTACGGGACCCAGTGCGGCCGGTGCGCCCACTGGGCCGGGCGGTAGCGGACGCGGTCCTCGGGGTGGGCACCGGGTGCCGCCATGGCCGCCCGGAGCTCGGCCTCGTTCAGATGGACCTTGGCCCACGGAAAGTCGGGAAGGCCGCCCGCGTGGTCGAGGTCGAGATGGCTGAGCACGATGTGCCGTACGTCCTCGGGCCGGAAACCGAGGGCCGTGACCTGGTGCGACGCGGTCTCGCCGAGGTCCAGGACCGGCTGGGCGCGGCCGAGGAAATCCGCGCCGAGGCTCTCCTCGGGCCGCGCCACATCGGCCGTACCGATGCCGCTCTCGACCAGGACGAGGCCGTCGCGGTCGGTCTCGACGAGCAGGCAGTGGCACACCGCGGGCAGGCTTCCCTCCGCGCTGTCGATGATGCGCAGGGAGCCGCAGTTCAGGTGGTGGATCTTCACGATGAGTCCCTTCAGACGCCCGTGGATGCCCCCCTGGCACCGGCACGGACCTGTACCGCCCACATAGATAACGAACGTTCGTAATCTAATAGCGAACGGTCGTTAGGTTAAGCTGGTCGCATGAGCCCGCGCAAGTCCGTCGCCGAGACCGCCGCCACCCGCGACCGGATCATCGGGAGCGCCCTCACACTGGCCTCCACCGACGGCCTCGAAGGCGTCACCATCGGGCGCCTCGCCACCGACCTGGCGATGAGCAAGGCCGGCGTGATCGGCCACTTCGGCAGCAAGGAAGCACTCCAACTCGCGGTACTGGAAGCGGCGGTCGAGCGGTTCATACGGCGGGTGCCGGCACGGGCCCTCGGGGCCAGACCCGGCACCGAGCGACTGACCCGCGCCTTCGACGAATGGATCGCCTTCATGGCCGAGGGCGAGGGGCACGGGGGCTGCTTCCTCACCTCGGTGGCGAGCGAGTTCGACGGCCGCCCCGGCGCGGTCCGCGACGCGGTCCTGGACGCGCTGGACGCGTGGACGGCGTACGTCACGGCGGAACTGAACACGGCGGTCGAGACCCGCCAACTCCCCGAACGCACCGATGTGGACCAGCTCGTCTTCGAGCTCGGCGGCGTGATCCTGGCGGCCGACCAGTCGATCCAGCTGCACCGCGACCCACTGGCACCGACCCGGGCGCGCCGCGCCATCGCCCGCCTGCTCATCGCCCCCTGACACGCCCCACAGGACCGGCGGAACGACGAGCCGGGGGACGCTTCGCCGAGCGCGCCACCCCTGATCAGAACGAACGCGACATCCCTACACATAAGGATGAAATAAGCGCAGAATGGTGATGCGCGGCAGCGACCGCCAACCACTTCGGGCGCGGTCGGGCCGTGGAGATCGGAACCGATCGAAGGAGACGAGTCATGGCCAACGTCTCACATACCGGTGGCGACATCACCAGCCACCCTGATGTGTCCGAAATGCGCGCCCGGTACGAGCGCGTGATCGGTGGTCGCGATGTGGCGCTCGTGGACGGGCCGGTGTTCCTGCTCGGCCTGTACTGCGCCGCGTCCCCGTGGATACTCCACTACACGACGAGCCAGCCCGACCTGACCACGCACAACCTGATCATGGGGATCGCGATCGGCGTTCTGGCTCTTGGATTCACCGTCACACCAGGGAGGATGTACGGCCTGAGCTGGGCGATCTGCGCGATGGGCACATGGATGATCATCTCGCCGTGGATCGTCGGCACCAGCCCGGACACCGGAGTAGCGCTCAACAGCATCATCATCGGCGCCCTGGCCGTGGCACTCGGTGCGCTGTGCGCGCTCACGGCGGACAGAAGCGGTCGCCGGATGTAGCCCAGGGCCGGGTGCGGGCGCCCGGCATCCGTCCCCCGCGCCCGCGCCCGCTTCAGTGGCCCGGCATGAGCCACGGCTCCTGGGGCAACGGACTGCCGGTCTCCAGCAGGGACTTCAGGTTCGACAGCACCGCGGCCCAGCCGGAGGCGGCGTCACGCAGCGCGCCCTCGTCGGGCAGATCGTCGTGCGTCACCGTCAGCCGCACGATGTCGGCGTGCCGCTGGATGTCGAAGGTGACGCGGGAGTACGTGTCCGTGTCGCCCTCGGGAGCCGCCCAGGTGGTCACCAGGCGGGTCGGGCGCTCGCTCTCCACCACGGTCCCGACCACGTCGGCGATGCCGGAGCCGTCCGTACGCCGGTGCTCCCAGCGGGATCCGGCCCGCCAGTCCGAGACGTTGCTGTGGCCCCAGTAGGCGGCGGTGAGATCGGCGTCGGTGAGCGCGTCCCAGACCTTCTCGGGTGTGCTCCGGATGTAGGTGACGTAGACGAAGTTCGGCTTGTCGGTCATGGCTTCCTCGGCTCGTTCCTTGAGAGCGCTGAGCGCGCGCAGCCGCGGGCGCTCGAACTTGTCGATCCACCGCTCCTGGATCTCGTGGAGCGGCACCGGATTCAAGTAGTGCAGCTTCTCCCGCCCCCGCCGCACGGTGCTGACGAGGTTGGCGGCCTCCAGAACGGCCAGGTGCTGCGTCACCGACTGGCGTGTCATGTCGATGTGTTCGCACAGATCGCCGAGTGTCTGCCCGCTGTGCCCGTGAAGCCGGTCGAGGAGTCTTCGCCGGGTCCCGTCGGCGAGCGCCTTGAAGACCTGGTCCATTCCGGAGTCGCTCTCTGATCGCACACCCAACGTTATGCAGGCAATCACTTGCATGTCAAACACCGAGGACCCGAGGGCCTGCCGTCACCGGCGGCCCCGGGTTCGGTCGGGGGTCGGTGGTGAGTCTCGGTGGAGGCGATGGCTGGCCTACGAGCCAGGCCTTCGGCGGTACGCCGGGTGAGCCGGCCGTCCGGGCGGCCGATGATCGGTGATCGGTGACCAGGGGAAAGGGTCAGTTGACGCCTCGGTCGCGTCCCTCCCAGTACGGCTCGCGCAGCTTGTACTTCTGGAGCTTGCCGGTGGCCGTCCGGGCCAGCTCGCTGCGGACCTCGACCGAGGTCGGTGCCTTGTACCCGGCGAGGCGCTCCTTGCAGTACTGGATCAGCTCGCTCTCCGTCGCCTCCGCGCCCGCCGCGAGGACCACCAGCGCCTTGACGGTCTCGCCCCACTTCTCGTGCGGCACGCCGATCACCGCGACCTCGGCGACCGCCGGATGGCTGAAGAGCGTGTCCTCCACCTCGATCGAGGACACGTTCTCACCGCCCGTGATGATCACGTCCTTCTTCCGGTCGCTGATCGTCAGATAGCCGTCCTCGCCGATCGATCCGCCGTCGCCGGTGTGGAACCAGCCGTCGGCCAGCGCCCGTTCGGTCTCCGCCGGCTGCTCCCAGTACCCCTCCAGGACGACGTTGGAGCGCGTGAGGATCTCGCCGTCGGCGGCGGTGCGCAGGGTCACGCCCAGCGCGGGGACGCCGGCGCGGACCAGCTTCTCGGCGCGGGCCTGCGCGTCGAGGTCGTCCCATTCGGAACGGGTGCGGTTGACGGTGAGCAGGGGTGAGGTCTCGGTGAGGCCGTAGATCTGGATGAACTCCCAGCCCAGCAGGGACTCGACCCGTGCGACGGTCTTGGTGGGCGGCGGCGCTCCGGCGACGATGATGCGCACCCGGTCACGGCCGGGGATCTCGCCGTCCCAGGACTCGGCGGCGGCCAGCACGGCGTTGACGACGGCCGGCGCCGCGCACATCACGGTCACCCCGTGCTCGGCCACCCGGCGCAGGATCTCCGCCCCGTCGACCTTGCGCAGCGCGATCTGCCGTACGCCGAGGCCCGCCATCGCGAAGGGCATCCCCCACCCGTTCGCGTGAAACATGGGCAGGGTGTGGAGATACACATCGCGGTCGGTGACACCCGCGTGCAGGGCGAAGGTCGTGGCGTTGACCCAGATGTTGCGGTGCGTGATCTGCACACCCTTGGGCCGGGCCGTCGTTCCGCTGGTGTAGTTGATCGTCGCGGTGGCGTTCTCGTCCGCCTGCCAGGGACGGGGTTCGGTGTCGAAGCGGTACAGCTCGGCGTCCGCCGCGGCACCGAGCGTGAAGCGGTGCTTGCAGCTCACTCCCGCGAGGCGGTCGGTCAGCTCGGGGTCGACGAGCAGGACGCTCGCGCCCGAGTGCTCGACGATGTAGCTCACCTCGTCGGCCGTCAGACGGAAGTTGACGGGCACGAGGACCCGGCCGTGGCCGCTGACCCCGAAGAACGAGGTGAGCAGCCTGGCGCTGTTGGGCGAGGCGACGGCCACGCGCGCGCCGTGCGGGACGTCCAGCGCGTCGAGCCCGGCGGCCTGGGCTCTGGCCAGCTCCCCGACGCGCCGGTACGTCAGCCCCTCCCAGGGCTCGGCGGGCTGGTCCGGTTCGTCGACGACGCCGACGCGGTCGCCGTACACGGTGACGGCGCGGTCCAGGAAATCACGGGCCCCGAAGGGGACGAGCATCACGGCCTCCCGACGATCGGACGATGTCCCAGTTCTATCCTGGCCACGCCTCCGTGTATCCGGACAACCTCCAAGTGGTCCCGGACCGCCGTGTCCGTATCCATGTGCGTGTCCCGGCCTCCTTGGCCGTCGCCCGCTCGACGCGTCACGATCGTCCGATGGACAGCCGACCGACGTTCGACTTCCCCGGGCCGCTGCGTATCGAGGGGCTGGGGCTGCACCTGCGTGAGTGGTCCGACGACGATGTCGCGGATCTCGTCGCGCTCTACGACGATCCCGAGATCGACCGGTGGACGCCGGTCGCCTCGCCCTTCGACACCGAGGCGGCACTCGCCTACCTCGCGGCGGCCGAGCAGAAGTGCACCGAGGGGCGGGCCGTACAACTGGCCATCACCACGGACGGTGAGCGGCCTCGGGGCGAGATCCTGCTGTTCCCCGGCTCGGCCGACGAGCGGGACGTCGAGCTCGCGTACGGCGTGGGGGCCGCCTACCGGGGCCGGGGGCTCGCGACCCGTGCGGTCCGGCTCGTCGTGCACTTCGCGCACCGCCACGTCGGCGGGCGGCGCGTCGTGCTGTGCATCGAGGACGGGAACACCGCGAGCGAGGGAGTCGCGCAGGCGACGGGCTTCGTACTAGCCGCCGACGAGCCCGTCGTCCGTACGACGAAGGGCCGCGATGTCGTCCTGCGGACCTGGAGCCATCTCGGAGACGACGGCCCGCACGGCGGGTGAGGGCACGCTCCGGCGGCCCGGCGATGACCGACCTGGTGCGCGCGGCCCCCCGCCGCCGCCGAGTGGCCGTCGGCGGGGGGCCGGCGGGTTCCGGCGACCCCGCGCGCGGCGTCGGATCCCGGCGGGCGCCCCCGGCGTCAGTTGTCCAGGGGCTCCCGCCCCGGGCGTCAGGTGTCCAGGGGCTCCCGTGCTCTCACGCCCCGGCGGGCTCCGCCTCCGGAGCCGGTGCCGTCAGGTACTCCTCGGTGACCTCCTTCGGGCCGAAGGGCCACACCTTCTCCAGACGTGCCCAGACGAAGAAGGCGACGAGACCGAGGGCGAGCCAGGCCAGCGACCACTCGATGGGGTGACGGCCCGGGGAGTTCTTGTCCGCGTATCCGTAGATGGTGAGCCAGCCGGCGAGGGCGAGGAAGCTCGGCACGGGGTAGAGCCACATCCGGTACGGGCGGCGCAGACCCGGCTGCCGCTTGCGCAGCACCGACAGGGCGACGACCTGGGCCAGCGCCTGGACGATCACCATGACCGTGGTCAGCAGCAGGATGAGGGTGGCGAGGTCGGTGTGACGGCCGATCAGGAAGCCGATCGCCGTGATGACGCCCATGGTGGCCAGGCCCAGCATCGGGAAGCGGTGCTTGGGGTGCAGTTTGGCGTAGGGGCGGAAGAAGACGCGTTCGCGGGCGGCGTCGTAGGGCACCCGTGAGCCGCCGAGCAGGCCGGTGAAGACCGAGGCGAACGCGGTGATGAGGATGAGGACGGTGACCGTGTCGGCGGCGCCCTTGCCCCAGGTCTCCTCCAGGACGGCCGAGGCCACGGAGGTGGAGGCGATGTCGCCGGGGTCCGTCATCCGGTGCCAGTCGATGACGCCGAGCGTGCCGATCTGGAGCAGCAGGTAGATCGCCATGATGCCGAGGATCGAGTAGATGATCGAGCGGGGCAGGGTGCGGCCGGGGTCCTTGATCTCGGCACCCATGTACGCGGTGGTGTTGTAGCCGAGGTAGTCGTAGATGCCGATGGTCAGGCCCGCGGCGAAGCCGACCCAGAAGTGGCTGCCGGACAGCTCGAAGGCCCCTGCCGGGTAGCTGAAGGCGAGGTCGGCGCTGAAGTCGGTGGCCGCGGCGACGATCACCAGGAGGACCGAGGTGATCATCACGGCCCACATGACGGCGGTGATCCGCGCGATGTGCTCGATCCCCCGCCACAGCAGGAGGACGACCAGGGCGACGATGCCGAGTCCGACGAGGTCGCCGGTGGTCTTCCCCATGTCGGGGGCCAGATAGCCCAGGTACTGGACGAAGCCGACCACGCCGGTGGACATGATCAGCGGGATGAAGAGCATCGCCGTCCACACGAACAGGAACGGCATCAGGCGTCCGGTGCGGTATTGGAAGGCCTGGCGCAGATAGACGTAACTGCCGCCGGAGCCGGGCATCGCCGCGCCCAGTTCGGCCCATATCAGCCCGTCGGCGAGCGCCAGGACGGCGCCCGCGACGAAGCCGATGACCGCCTGCGGACCGCCGAACGCGGCGACCATCAGCGGGATCGTCACGAACGGCCCGATGCCGCACATCTGGCTCATGTTGATGGCGGTGGCCTGGAACAGGCCGACGCGGCGGACGAAACCGCCGGTGGGTGGCGGGCTACCGGACATGGGTCCTCCTCAGGACAGGACGCGGGGAGAGGTACGAGGTGACGACCGGCCTGGGCGGCGGCCGACGGAATCAAGGGCGGCGGGTGACCGGCCGGCGCTGGGCTCCCCTCGGCTCGCCCGGCGAGGCTGACTGGGCGATAAAGTTAAGGAGCCTTACTAGATGCGTCAAGGGGGTGTCACGAATGAGTGAGAATGGTGCGATGCCCGCCAGCGACGCCGCAGAGCAGCCCGAACAGCCCTGGAACCGTCGGCGGCTGCGCAGCACCAACGAGCGACTGCTCCTCGACCGGCTGCGCACCGGGGGTGCCGCCTCGCGCGCCCAGCTCGCCCGCGAGACGGGTCTGTCCAAGCCGACGGTCTCCAGCGCGCTCGCCGCGCTCGAGGGGGCGGGACTGGTCCACGAGGTCGGCACGCACACGCCCGAGCGCGGCCGCGTCGCCGTCCTGTACGCCCCCGACCCCGCCGCCGGGTACGCGCTCGGCATCGACATCGGCCGCAGCTGGCTGCGCGTGGCGGTCGCCGATCTGGACGGCGCGGTGGTCGCGCGCGCCGACGTCCGCAACCGTGCCCGCACCTCCGGGGCCATGGCCGACCTCGTGGTCTCCACCGCCCACCAGGTCGTCGCCAACTCCGGCGTCGACGCGCACGAGGTGGCCCACGCCGTCGTGGGCACGCCGGGCGTGTACGACGAGAAGCAGCGCCGGGTGCGGTACGCGATGCACCTGCCCGGGTGGGGGCGGGCGGGTCTGTTCGACCGGATGCGGGAGGAGCTGGGCATCCCGCTGGAGGTGCACAACGACGCGAACCTCGCGGCGCTCGGCGAGTACACCTACGGGGTCGGCGCGGGCAGCCGGCTGTTCGCGTACATCATGATCGGCACCGGCCTCGGCATGGGGGTCGTCAGCGAGGGACGGCTGTTCACGGGGGCGCACGGCGGGGCCGGCGAGATCGGTTTCCTGCCGTGGCCGGGGCAGCACAAGCCGGAGACCCTGGAGGACGCGGTGTCCGGCGTGGCCGTCGTCGAAGCGGCCCGGCACTTCGGCATGACCGGGCAGCTCACCGCGAAGGCCGTCTTCGACGCGGCGCGGGAGGGGCACGGACCCGCGGTCGAGGCGGTCCGGCTGGAGGGCGAGAGGATCGCGCACACGGTGGCGGCCGCGGCGGCGGTACTCGATCCCGATCTGGTGGTTCTGGGCGGCGGGGTCGGCCACAGCGTCGACCTGCTGCTGCGGCCCGTCCGCGAGACCCTGCGCACCCTCACGCCCCTGCGCCCGAGGATCGCGCCCGGACGACTGGGCGAGGACGCGGTACTGCTCGGCGCGGTGGCTACCGCGCTGGGGACGGCGCGCGATGTGGTGTTCGAGCGCAGGTCGGCCTCCTGAACCAGGGCGGCGCCCGGCACGGTAGGCAGGGCCGACGCGGTTGGCACGGCCGGCGCGGGTTGTCCCTGTCGGCGCCAGGAGGGTCGGCGCGGGCACGGTCGGCACGGCCGACCCAAGCACCTTCGGGTCGGTCGGCGCGAGGACCGTCGTTTCGGTCGGCGCGAGGAGCATCGTTTCGGTCGGCGCGAGGAGCATCGTTTCGGCGTGAGGTGGGTCGTGGTGGCCGAGTAGGACGCCCGGTTCCGGGGGCCGAACAGGGTCGGCCCGGCCCGTCGGTGATTGACATGACTTACTCAGCGGCCTAGCTTGTGGGCCGAGTTAGTAAAGTTTCCTAACTTGCAGTGTCGAAGCGCGGATGCTCCCCCACCTCCCAAGGAGACCACCGTGTTCCACCGCCCTGCCTCCCGACGGCACCTCGGCACGGCCGCCGTCGCCCTGGGCCTCCTGTGCACCCTCTCCGCGAGTGCTTGGGCCGACGGGCCCGACCCCCGAACGGCCGCCGCGCCACACGTCCGCGTCACGCCGGTGGCCTCCGCCCCGGGCAGCGCCACGGCTCTGTCGGGGTACGCGATCCAGTCCAGCGCCGAGGTCCCCGACGCGGCGGCCGACATCTCCAGCCCCGGCTATCCGGCGAGCGGCTGGTACCCGGCCGGCTCCCGCTCCACGGTTCTCGCGGCGCTCCTCGCGAACGGGACCTACGCGGATCCGTTCTACTCGACGAACCTGCAGAAGATCCCGAAGGCCGACTTCGCCGTGCCGTGGTGGTACCGCTCGGACTTCACCGTCGCCGACACCTCCGAGCGCAGCCAGCTGGACTTCAGCGGCGTGATCTCGGCGGCGGACGTCTACGTCAACGGCCGCCAGGTCGCCGACGCCGCCGAGGTGGCCGGCGCCTACACGCACCACGAGCTGGACATCACCTCGCTGGTGCGCGCGGGCACCAACACGGTCGCCTTCCGTATCCGGCCCAACGACCCGAACAAGAACCTGACCATGGGCTGGATCGACTGGCTCCAGCCGCCGCCCGACCAGAACATGGGCATCGTCCGTGACGTCCTCGTCCGCCGAGGCGGCCCGGTCGCGCTGCGCGACGCGCATGTGGTGACCGCCCTCGACGTCCCCTCGCTCGGCTCCGCGGACCTCACCGTCAAGGCACGGGCACGCAACGAGACCGGCTCGGCCGTCACCGCCACGGTGTCCGGCCGCATCGGCTCGGTGTCCTTCTCGAAGAGCGTCCCGCTCGCGGCCCACGAGACGAGAGCCGTCACTTTCACCCCGTCGGACGTTCCCGGACTGCACCTGACGGAACCGAAGGTGTGGTGGCCGGCGGGCATGGGCGGGCAGCCTTTGTACGGCCTCGATCTGACTGCCTCCGTCGCCGGCACCCCCTCCGACACCGCACACGAGGACTTCGGCGTCCGCGAGGTGAAGGCGCCCCTGAACTCCGCCGGCGCCCGGCAGTACAGCGTCAACGGCCGCAGGCTGCTCATCAAGGGCGCCGGCTGGTCGCCGGACGAGTTCCTGCGCTGGGACCGCACCTACGTCGAGGACCGGCTGAAGTACGCCCTCGATCTGGGCCTCAACACCGTCCGCCTCGAAGGACACATCGAGCCGGACGAGTTCTTCGACCTCGCCGACCGCTACGGCATGCTCACCCTGCCCGGCTGGGAGTGCTGCGACAAGTGGGAGGGACAGGTCAACGGCAGCGAGACCGGCGACCCGTGGAGCGCCGCCGACTACCCGGTCGCCAAGGCGTCGATGGCCGCCGAGGCCGCCCGGCTGCGCGACCACCCGAGCGTCATCTCCTTCCTCATCGGCAGCGACTTCGCGCCGGACGCCAGGATCGAGAAGAACTACCTCGACGCGCTGAAGGCCGCCGACTGGCCGACCCCGGTGGTCGCCGCGGCCTCCGACAAGTCCTCCCCCGTGTCCGGCAGTTCGGGCATGAAGATGACCGGGCCCTACGACTGGATCCCGCCGGGCTACTGGTACGCCAAGCGGGAGGGCGGCGCCACCGGCTTCAACTCCGAGACCGGCGCGGGACCCGACATCCCCACCCTCGACACGCTGCACCGCATGATGTCGCCCGCCGAGCTGGACACCCTCTGGAAGAACCCGGACGCCAGGCAGTACCACCGCTCACCGTCCCCGGTCTTCGGCACCCTCAAGATCTACGACGCCGCCCTGGCGGGCCGCTACGGCGCCCCGACCGGCCTCACCGACTACGTGCGCAAGGCGCAGCTCGCCCAGTACGAGAGCGTGCGGGCGCAGTTCGAGGCCTACGGGCGCAACGCCACCGACTCCTCCAAGCCGTCGACCGGAGTCGTGCACTGGATGCTCAACAGCGGATGGACCTCGCTGCACTGGCAGTTGATGGACCGTTACCTCGACCAGGGCGGGGCCTACTTCGGAGCGAAGAAGGCCAACGAGCCCCTGCACGTCCAGTACTCGTACGACAACCGGTCCGTCGTCGTGGTGAACAACCGGCACGCGGCCGCGACCGGTCTCACCGCGCGCGTCACGCTGTTCAACACCGACGGAACACAGAAGTACGACAGGACGGCGACCGGCGTGGCCGTGGGCGGCGACGGGGCGCGCACCACCGCGCTCACGGTGCCGTCCTCGGTGAGCGGCCTCTCGACGACGTATCTGGCGCGGCTGGTCCTGAGCGACGCCGGGGGCAAGGAGGTCAGCCGCAACGTCTACTGGCTGTCGACCCGGCCGGACACCATCGACTGGGCGAACACCGACTGGTACTACACACCGACGACGAGCTACGCGGACCTCAAGGGGCTCAACTCCATGACGCGTGTGCCGGTTTCGGCCTCGGTGTCGACCTCCTCCGGGCCTGACGGGACCTCCACGACGAAGGTCACCCTGCGGAACGACGGGACCGGGAGGACACCGTCGCTCCTCACCGACGCGCATCTCGTGGACGCCAAGGGCAGGCCGGTGCTGCCAGTGCGGTGGTCCGACAACCAGGTGAGCCTGTGGCCGGGCGAGTCGGCGACGCTGACGGCGACCTACCGGACGGCCGATCTGCACGGAGCCACCCCCGGGGTACGGATCTCCGGGTGGAACACGCCGGAGCGGACGGTCCGGGCCCGGTAGAGCGGCGCGGTCCCCGCAGAACGAGGGGCGGGCCCGGTCCCGGGCCCGCCCCTCGTTCTGGTCGTGATCAGCTCACGTTGAGCGCCGTGTCGTCGACGACGAAGGACGTCTGGAGCGTGGAGCCCTCGACGCCGGTGAACTTGATCGTGACCGTCTGCCCGGCATAGGTGGTGCCGAGGCTGAACGTGCGCTGCGTGTACCCGGACGCGGCGTTCAGGTTCGAGTAGGTGGCCAGGGTCGACAGCACGGTGCCGCTGCTGTTGACGACCTGGGCCTTGAGCGTGTCGTACGCGGTGCTGGTGGTCGTCTCGGCCGTGTCCACGTGCAGATAGAAGCTCACGGTGGCCGAGCAGCCGGAGGGGATGGTCACCGCCTGGGACAGCGTGTCGGTGTTGGCCGAGCCGTAGCCGTTGAGCCATGCCTTGTACGAGCCGGTGCGCGCCGCCTCACTGGAGCTGTTGGTGATCACACCGCTGGTGGCGGTCCATGACGTGGCGCCGGACTCGAAGCCGGGGTTGGCGAGCAGCTGCGCGGCCGTGCACGTGCCGCCACCGCCGCCTCCACCGCTGCTGGTGCCCGCGAGCCAGTCGGTGGCGTTGAGGGCGAGCGCCGCGTTGGTGGCGCCGGTGTCGTTCCAGCCGTCGTACAGCGTGTTGCCGGACTGGCCGGTGCCGTCGTCGATCGGTGAGCTGTCGCCCCAGAAGGCGACCTTGCCGCTGCCGAAGGTGCTCGTCGCGAAGAACGCGCCGGTGTTCCCGGAGTAGCCGGTCCGGTAGAGCAGACCCTTGACGGCCGCGTTGTCGGCCGGCTTGAGCGTGGCCGTCGTCCCGCTGGCGATCAGGCTCTTGGTGACGGTGCCGAAGGAGCCGTGCAGGATCGTGTTGGTGCTGTCGCTGATGGCGCTCGGGTAGTCGGAGCTGATGCTCAGCGAGTCGATGGAGAAGCCGAACGGGTCGGTGCTGTCGACGCTGTTGTTGGTCATCAGGTCGTTGAAGATCTCGACCGCGTCATAGCCGTCGCTGTTGCGGTCGGCGCCGGTGTGGTCGGAGATCATGAAGAGGCCGCCGCCGTTCTTGACGAACGTCATGATGGCGGTCTTCTCGGCGGTCGTGAACAGCGTGTTGGGCTCGGGCAGCACCAGCTCGTCGAAGTTCGACAGGTCGGTCGCGGCCGTACCGCCGTAGGTGAGGCTGGAGCCCGAAGGCAGCGTCTTGAGGCTGTAGTTGCCCGTCTTCTGCAGGGCGACGCCCCACGAGGACAGCGCGCCGGTCCAGTCGGTCTCGGCGGACGGGGTGGAGTCCTGGCCGAGTGGGTCGGGCTGGCTGGTGGAGACGATCCAGTCGGCGTTGCCCGCGGTCTCGGCGTGGCCGTTGTCGAACAGGACGCGGTGGGGGGTGGCCGCGTGGGCGGGGGTGACGGTGGCCGCCTGGAGGGCGGCGGCCGTGACGAGCAGTCCGAACACGGCCAGCGCCGTGGTGAGTCTGTGGCGGGACTTCCTGAATCCGAGCATCCGGCGAACCTCCGTCAGGGTGGGGAGAGGCGGTGCGGGCGCCAAGTCTGCGCGCGTAGAACGGAAGTTGGCCGTCCTCCGCACGACAGATTCTTGAACGGTACATGACCAAATGGCGGCTGCCCAGAGTCCGGACCTGGCCGTCACGGGGTGCGTGCCCGGGAGCGGACTGGCTCCGCCGGAAGGGGGCAGATACATAACATCGGGGGACCGACCAAGAGGGGCGGAGATGGAGATCTCGGGCATCATCAGTGCCATCCTCATCGGCATCATCATCGGTGTACTGGGCCGGCTCGCCGTGCCGGGGCGCCAGCGCATCGGCATCCTGTGGACGATCGCGGTCGGCATCGTGGCCGCGTTCATCGGGTCGGGGGTCGCCGCCGCGTTCGGCGTCGCCGACACCAAGGGCGTCGACTGGATCGAGTGGCTCATCCAGATCGGCCTGGCGGCACTGGGCGTCGCGGCACTGGACCGGACGAGGGGGCGGCGCTGATCGGCGGACGGTGACGGGGCGGGGCCGAACAGTCGGGGCTGACCGCTCGGGGCTGACCGTTCGGGGCTGACCGTTCGGGGCTGACCGTTCGGGGCTGACCGTTCGGGCTCACGACGGGGATCGCCGGGTGCGCTGTGCGGCGGCGGTCGAATTCCGTTGCGGAGCGCGTTCCCGTGCGGCTAGGTTCTGCGGGCTTCGCACCCGTACGTCCGACGCCACGGAGAGACCTTGCCGCCACGCATCACGCCGTTGACCGATCCCGAGCCCACCGCGTCGAGCCGACGTCTGGCCTGGCTGGCCTCGGACGCCGAAGGGGCCCCGGTGGGCTCGGCGTACCTCCGGCTGTTCACCAAGGAGGGGCAGGACCATCGCGCCGAGTTGGAGATCGCCGTACACCCCGCCGAACGGCGAAAGGGAGTGGGCGGCGCTCTCCTGGACGCCGCCGTGGTCGCCGCGCGCGGCGACGGGCGGCGGTCACTGGTCTCCGAGGCCAGGGCCGACTCTCCCGGCGACCGGTTTCTCGCTGCGCGCGGGTTCCGCCGGGTGCTGGCCCTGACGTTCGCACGCCTCCCGCTGCCGGAACTGGACCTCCGGGCCGTGACCGGGATCACCGAACGCCCGCATTCCGGCTACGAGTTGACGCACTGGGACGGCGTCGTGCCGACCGAGTTGGCGCCCACCTACGCCGACTCCCGGCGGGCCATGGACGACATGCCGATGGAGGACAGCGACCAGGGAATCGACGTCTGGGACGTGGAGCGGGTCGTGGCGGTGGCCGAGGTCGTCAGCGAACGGGGCGACGCGCTCCACACGGTGGCCGTGGTGGACCGCTCGGACGGCTCGATCGCCGGGTTCTCGGAACTCGTCGTGCCGGGTGACGGCCGGGGCGACGCCCAGCACTACGGAACGGGCGTCCTGCCCGAGCACCGCGGCCACGGTCTCGGGTTGTGGATGAAGGCGGAGTCGATCCGTCTGGCCCGTCTGCGCTACCCGGAGCTGACCGGCCTGCTGACGGACACGGCCGACAGCAACGCGCCCATGATCGGCATCAACGACACGCTCGGCTACCGGCCCACCCACCGGACGCTGGAGTACCGACTGGACCTCTGAGGCGCCCGAGGTGTGCGCCCAAGGGGGCATGGAGTCCGAGGCGCGGCGGGTGGCGTGCTTCTCGTCTCGGTGCCGTTGGCGAGAGGCCGCGTTCAGGGTGTCGCCGCCACCGAGAGGCTTCAGGTCAGGCGGCCGCCCTGAGCGCGGCGAGACCGTCGTAGGTGGACGGGTACGCGGGCGTCCAGCCCAGTTCCCGCTCCGCCTTCGCCGACGACACCCGCAGCGTCGTCCGCATCACCACGTGCGCGTACGCCATGGGCTTCATCATCCACAGCGGTACGGTCATCGGCTTCGGCAGGCCGAACTCCTCGGCCACGGCCCGGACATGGCTCGCGAAGCCCAGCGGGGCGCGGTCGGCGATGTTGTACGCCTCCCCCGGGCGTCCGCGTTCCACCGCGGCCGCCACCGCGCGCGCCGCGTCGGCGAGATCGACCCAGGGCAGGACCCGGCCGTGGTCGTCGGCCACGGGGAGCTGCCGCCTGCGCAGCAGGGGCAGCAGGGCGTCGGTGCCGCCCGCGCCGTAGAAGAGGCCGAAACGCAGCGCGATCCCGTCCAGTCCGGCGGCCTCGAAGGTGAGCCGTTCCTTGATGCGCATGGCCGCGATGTGCCGTTCCAGTCCGGGCGTGGCCCCCTCGGGCCCGAAGGCGTCGGCCTCGGTGACGACCTGGTCCCCGTGGTCGCCGAATCCGTACCCGAAGACCATCGACTCGGCGACCAGCCGGCGTGCGCCGGTGGCCCGCGCGGCCTCGATGAGGTGGGCGGTGCCGTCGACGCGCAGGACATCGGTCGCGTGCATGTCGCGGTGGCGCAACGGCGGCTTGCGCAGCGCTGTCGCGGCCAGGACGACCGTGTCGTAGTGCTGTCCGTCGACGGCGCGCAGCAGTGCGTCGCGGTCCGTCAGATCCGCCCGGACGCCGTTGGCGGGGCCACGGCCGAGGCCGGTGACCTGGTGGCCCGCTTCCGTCAGGGCCGCGGTGATGTGCCGGCCGAGAACGCCGCTCGCACCGGCCAGGAGGATGCTCTGGTTCGTCGTCATGCCGATGCGACGGATCGCTGAGGCGGGGATGTGACATCGGCCCGGCCGCTCCGCCGAACCGCCGCCGGCGCGTCACGCTTCGTAGACGTACGGTGTCGTCGTGGTGAGCGGCTGGAAGCCCAGCCGGGCGAGGACGGGGCGGCTCTGGCTGGAGGCGTCGACCTGGACGTAGCGGTAGCCGCGTTCCGCCGCGACACGGGCGCGATGGGCGACGAGGGCACGGTAGATGCCGCGGCCCCGCCAGGCCTCGACGGTGCCGCCGCCCCACAGCCCGGCGAACCGGGCCCCCGGCGGGAGTTCCATACGGGCCGCGCTGACGGGGACGTCGCCGGCGAGGGCCACGACGGCGACGACCGTGTCCGCGTCACCCGTGAGCTGGGCGAGCAGTTGGTGCCGCAGGAGCGTGCTGTCCGCGCCGAAGGCCTGCTCGTGGACGTCGGCGACGAGGTCGACGCCCGCGCGGTCGGTGACCGGCAGCAGCCGTACGCCCTCGGGCGGTTCGACGTCGAGGGCCAGGTCGGCCAGCTCGGCGATCATCAGTGTCTCCTCGGGCTGGGCGGTGAATCCCGCGGCCCGCAGCCGCTGCCCCAGGTCCTCCGGCCGGTCGTGCCCGTACAGCTTCCACTCGAACCCTCCCCCGAGTCCGGAGAAGAACCGCACCTGCCCGGCGATGGCCGCGTCGGCGCTCGTCTCGTCGAGGTCGGACCAGAGCACGCCGTTCCAGCCCTTGTCGGCGCCGACCTGGCGCACCACCTTGTCGACGCGCTCCACCCGGGCGCCCGGCGCGTCGGGCCGCGCGCCTTCCCGCATGTCCCGGTCGAACAGGGCCAGTACCGCAACGTGATCCATGGGGTCACTCCAGCATCCCGGGACGAACGGGGCAACGGGAATAAGTGGTCCACCGGTGGTCGGGAAGGACACGGTGGCCCGGCCGTCGGGAAGCACGCCGTGGTGCGCGACCCCTCGCAGCCGCCGCGGCCCCGGGACACGGAAGCGCCCGGGCGGACCCTTCGTCAGGCCCCGCCCGGGCGCTGGTCCCACGCCGTCCCGATCAGCCGGCGGCGGCCAGTTCCTGGGGCCGCGCGGGGCTCGGGGGCGTCACCTGGACGCGGCGCAGGCCGGTCAGGCTGACGAACACCAGGGAGAAGACGCCCGCGAGGGCGAAGGCGGTGAAGCCCGCGGTGGTCGAGCCGGTGGCGAGCAGCTGACCGCCGAGCCAGGGGCCGAAGACGGCGCCGAAGCGGCCCATGCCGGAGGTCCAGCCGACCGCGGTGGCACGGTTGTCGTCCTCGGAGCGGTGCGCCACCGTGGCGTAGATCATCGCCTGGGCGCTGAAGAGGAACATGCCGGTCAGGAAGACGACGGTGTAGGTGAGGGGCAGCGCCATCTTGAAGCTGAGGGAGTAGATGCCGATGGCGGTGGCGCCGAACCAGATCGCGGAGATGATCGAGCCGCCGAACTTGTCGGTGAGGCGTCCGCCGATCAGCATGCCGACGATGCCGCCGAGGTTGATGACGATGACGAAGCCGATCGAGGAGCCGAGGTTGTAGCCGTTGGCCTTCATCAGCGAGGGCAGCCACTGCGAGACGCCGTAGACGAGAAGGAGACCGCCGAAGGACGCGATCCAGAACAGCAGGGTCTGGGCCCCCCGGCCGCCGCGGAACAGGGCGGTGAGGGCGCTGAAGCGGTCGACCGCGGCCTGGCGCTCCTCTGCGCGGGCGGCCAGGTCGACGCCGTAGCGGTCGGCGAGCGCGCGGGCCTCGTCGGTGCGGCCCTTGGCCTGGAGGAAGGCCATCGACTCGGGCAGGAACACGGCCGCCAGCGGCACCCCGATGAACAGCGGTATCACGCAGATCCAGAAGGAGACGCGCCAGTCGCCCGTCCCGAGCGCCACGAATCCGGCGACGATGCCGCCGGCCTGATGGGCGGTCATCAGCGAGCCCACGATCAGGGCGCGGCGGCCCCGCGGGGCGTACTCGGTGACCATGGTGATCGCGCTCGGCAGCAGGCCGCCGAGGCCGAGGCCGGCCAGGAAGCGGCCGAGGCTGAAGACGTCCAGGCTGGAAGCGGAGGCGCAGACCGCGGACGCCAGGGAGAACACGGCGGTCGACACGACGATCGTCTTCTTGCGGCCGACCCAGTCGCTGACGGTGCCGGAGGACAGGGCGCCGATCAGCATGCCGAAGGTGGCGTAGGAGCCGACGTCGCCGGCCTTGCCCGGGTCGATGCCGAGGGCCTTGGTCTCCAGCATGTGCGGCAGCACGGAGCCGTAGATGAACATGTCGAGGCCGTCGAACAGGACGACCAGCCAGCAGAGGCCGACGACGATCGCGGCCAGTCTGCCGCCGCCGCGAGCGGGCAGGGCGAGGGAGGAGGACATCGTTGTTTCCTCTCGTCCAGGAGGCGTGGGCCCTGGAAGGGGATCGGGGATGCGGGTCGACGCGGCTCGTGCGGCTGACCCGATGGTGCGACAGACGCTAAGGAGTGAACTCCCAGAGTGTCAACGCTTTTGTCAACAATCCAGGAAACAATCCGGCCACCCTCCGCGACCGTCGCACCGGAAGCTGAGAACCAGGTGAAGCGGGTGCGGGCGGCACCCAGTCCGGTGCCGCCCGCATGCCTGTTCTGGCCGGAATTGGTCGCTCAGTCCATCACCCGGCGGACAGCCGCCGAGCGTGTTTCAGCCGACAAGCAGCCCCAACGGCCGTCGGGCCGGTGGGCGGCTTCCCCGGGTGCCGATCAGCCGATGGGCGGCGTGCCATGGGTGTGGAAGGACTCGATGGTCTTCAGGCCCCAGGCCTGGCCCTTCTTCCGCTCGTTCTCGGTCCAGGTGACCAGGGGCCAGTCGGGGGCGAGGACGAGGCGGGTGAGCGGGTTGCACAGCTCGATGCGGTTGCCGCCGGGTTCGTAGACGTACAGGAAGAACGTCTGCTGGATGGCGTGCTTGTGCGGGCCCGTCTCGATGAACACACCGGTGTCGATGGCGAGGTCGGCGGCGCGCAGGATGTCCTCACGGGTGTCCGTGGCGAACGCGATGTGGTGCAGGCGCCCGCTCGAACCCGTCCAGTCCTCCGTGTAGACGACGTCGTACGACTTGTTGCTGAACGTCAGCCACTGGGCGGCGATCCTGCCGCTGTCGAGCTGGATCTGCTCGGTCGGGCGGGCCCCGAGCGCGTCACGGACGAAGTCCCCGTTGGAGGCGACGTCGGAGGCGAGGAAGTTCACGTGGTCCAGGCGTCGCACACCGACCCCGTGGCCGGGCTTGGCCTGCGGCTGGTTCTTCAGACCGGGCTTCAGATGGTCGGGCGCCTGGTACCACTCGCTCTCCCAGTACAGGGCGAGTTCGTGGCCGTCGGGATCGGTGGTGACGTAGACCGGGCCGAGACCCGGCTCGTCGTCCGCCCAGCGGCCCGCGCGGCCCGCGCTCTCGATCTCCTTGACCCGGCGCTGGAGGGCCTCCTCGCTGGAGGCGCGCAGGGCGGTGCGGCGGATGCCCGAGGTCGTGTGGGCGGTGAGGGTGAGGCTGTGGTGCTCGTAGTCGTCCCAGGTCCGCAGATAGACGGAGTCTTGGGAGCGGCCGTTCTCGGTCAGGCCGAGGTAGTCCGTGAAGAAGCGGACGCTGGCGTCCAGGTCGGGGGTGAGCAGTTCGACGTGCCCGAGGTGGGCGATGTCGCCGAGCGGCGGGGCCATGGGGCCTCCTTAAGGGTGATGTGCGGCTCCGGCCGGCCGGGGGAAGACCGTGCCGTCGAAGATCTTGCGTGCGGTGCGGACGACGGCGGTGCGCCGGGCCACGGGTGCGGCGGCCCCGGGGCCGTACTCGACAGCTGCTTCGATGTCGAGGAATCCGGTGGGGTGTTCGATACGCAGCCGGTCGCCCCGTTCCGGCGGGTGTGCCACGGCGTGCCCGACGCCGCCTTCCACGCGCAGCCCCGCGGCGACGCTCGCGGCGCCGAGGACGCCGATGGAGGTGTGGCAGCGCACCGGGATGAAGGTGCGGGTCATGACGGCACCGCCGTCGCGCGGCGGAGCGAGCAGGGTCAGCTTGGGTACGGTGGCGTGCTCGACGTCGCCGAGACCCATCAACTTGCCCGCCTCCAGCCGGATCTCGCGGAGCCGGTCGGCCAGCGCCAGATCCTCCTCCAGGTCCCTGGGAGACTCGTACCCGGTGACGCCCAGCGAGGACGCGGCGATCAGCACGGTCGGCATGCCGTTGTCCACGCAGGTCACCGGGGTGTCGGCGACGAGGTCCCGGGCGCGGCCGGTGGGCAGCAACGGGCTGCTCCCCTGCGGGAATTCGATCACCACCGGCGCCGCCGTCCCCGGCACCCCGGAGATCTCGGCGGAGCCCGTGTAGACCACGCGCCCGCCCTCGGTGGGGAAGCTCGCGACCGCCAGGTCCCCCGAGTTGACCATGCGGATACGTACCGAGGTACGGCCCTCCCCCGGCTCGACCAGCCCGCGCTCGACGGCGAACGGGCCGAGCCCGGCGAGGATGTTGCCACAGTTCTGACGGTCCGACACCTCCGCCTTCTCGACGGCGACTTGGAGGAACAGGTAGTCGACATCCGCGGCGGGGTCGGCGGAGACCGAGACCACGGCCACCTTGCTGGTCAGCGGGTGGGCACCTCCCAGGCCGTCGATCTGGCGCGGGTCGGGGCTCCCCATCACACGCAGCAGCAGGTCGTCGCGTTCGGCGGTGTCGGCGGGCAGGTCCCCGGCCAGGAAGTAGGCACCCTTGGAGGTGCCGCCGCGCAGGAGCATGCAGCGCACTCCTTCGGGCCCGCTCACGGCGCGGCTCCGTCCCGCACGTACTCGTCGTAGGACGTGTACGTCACGCCCAGGCGTACGAGGGTCTCGCGCAACCCGTAGCGGTCCAGGCCGAGTTCGCCTTCGAGGAAGGCGGCGCGGGCCAGCGCTTCTTTCCGCTCGCGGGCCTCGGACGCCTCGGCGACCCGGCGGG
Organism: Streptomyces sp. NPDC002935; assembly: GCF_040611295.1. Taxonomy (NCBI): domain Bacteria; kingdom Bacillati; phylum Actinomycetota; class Actinomycetes; order Kitasatosporales; family Streptomycetaceae; genus Streptomyces; species Streptomyces sp. NPDC002935. The sequence continues at coordinate 94,900 of NZ_JBEXNW010000025.1, read as the reverse complement.
CGTCCTCGCGGGGCACGCACACCACACCGTCGTCGTCGGCGAGGATCACGTCTCCGGGCCGGACGATCTGCCCGCCGAGGGCCACCGGAACGTTGACGGAGCCGCCGGTCGCCTTCACGGTGCCCTGCGGGCTGACCGCGGCGGACCAGGCGGGGAAGCCCATCTCGCGCAGTTCGGCGGTGTCCCGGATGCCGGCGTTGATGACCAGGCCGCGTACACCGCGCCGGTGGAGCGCGGTGGCGAACAGCTCGCCGAACATGCCGTCGGTGGAGGGCGAGGTGGTGGTGACGACCAGGATGTCGCCCTCGCCGCACTGCTCGACGGCGGCATGGATCATGAGGTTGTCGCCGGGCCAGGACAGCACGGTGACCGCGGTGCCCGCGACGCGGACGTCCTGCTGGATGGGGCGCAGACGGGTGCCGAGCAGACCGGTGCGGCCCATCGCCTCGTGCACCGTCGCGGTGCCGTATCCGGCGATCGCCTCGACGTCCTTCGCGTCCGGCTTCGGCGGGCCGGTGACGATCACGCCGCTCATGCCAGTTCCTTCGCGATCTGCGGGTAGGGACGCATGTACGCCTCGGCCATGGTCTTGTGGGCCAGGCCCAGGTTGGGGCCGGCGTTGCGCTTGAGCTGGACCCCGCGGCGTACGGCGAGGTCGGTGTAGTAGTCCCACAGGTGCTGCTGGGCGCCGAGGCATTCCATCGCCTTGCGCTTGGTCTCCCACACCTCGGTGATGTCGAGGAGCACTTCGGGCCTGAAGCCGCTCATCTCCGGCTGGTGGGGCTCGAAGTAGAAAACGGGCGGGGCGCCGATGATCTCGCCCTCGCCGGGGTAGCCGATGGCCTGGGCGAGGACACGGGCCTCCAGCGCCATACGGTTGGCGGCCGGGTGGTCGCCGTTGTACGGGTCCTCGGCCGGGTGGGTGAGCACGACGTCCGGCTGGGTCTCGCGGTAGACCGTCACCAGGCGGTCGGTGAGCTCGGCGGTGGCGGTCAGCGGGTAGTCGCCCGCGTCGAAGAAGCGGACCTCGGCACCGAGGGTGGCGGCGGCCTTCTCGGCCTCCTCGCGGCGTATCGCCTTGATCTCGTCGAGCTTCTTGCCCGCACGCCAGGCCTTGGCGGACTCGCCGCGCTCGCCGAAGGTCAGGCACGCGATGGTGACCTTTTCCCCCCGGGAGGCGGCCAGGGCGATGGCTCCCCCGGCCCGCCACACGAAGTCTCCGGCGTGCGCGGTGACGACCAGGGTCGACCGTGCGGGGCGTCCCCCTTGGCCGGGTGGGGCCGAGGGCTCGGGGGCGGCGGGCGCGTTGCCGTGCGTCATTGCAGCAATCTCCTTGGTGGACAGGTGGGCGCCCGCCTCGGCTGTCCGTCGTACCGCGCGTCGCCGCGCGACACGTCAGTCGCGCAGCGCTTCGATCACACTGCCGAGGTGAGCGCGGACGGCCGCTTCGGCCGCCTGCGGGTCCCTGGCCGCGATCGCCTCGATCATGGCCAGGTGTTCACTCAGGGACTGCTGCGCACGACCGGGACGCAGCGCCAACTGGAACCGGTGGCGCACCAGTTGGGCGTTGAGCCGTTCCAGGAGTCCCACGGCCGTCCGCTGGCCGGAGAACTCCCTGATCCGGGCGTGTACTTCGTGGTTGAGCTCGGAGTAGGTCACCGGTTCGCCGTCGGCGACCGCTTTGGTCATGGCGGCGCCCAGGTCGGCCAGTTCGGCGAGCTGGTCGTCCGTGGCCAGGGCGGCCGCCTTGGCGGCGCAGAGGCCTTCGAGCGCCATACGGCACTCGGTGATGGCGACCGCTTCCTCCACGGTGACCACCCGGACGCGTGACCCGCGGTTACGGATCCGCTCGACCAGTCCCTCCGATTCCAGCTCGATCAGCGCCGCCCGGGCGCTGGCCCGGGTGACACCGAACTGTTCGGCGAGTTCGTTCTCCACCAGCCGCTGGGCCGGTGCCATCTCTCCGCGCAGAATCGCCTGCCGCAGCTGCACCAACGCGTGCTGCTTGGCCTGCTCGCCGGTGCCTGGACGGGCTTCCGTCTGCATTGCTGCCCTCCCTGAGTGAGTGCCTGTCGAACGTAAATCTAGACCAACAAGATTGTCAACAATTTTGTTCGGTATGTTGCCGACACACTTCGGCGGCTCCACTCGTACCCGAGCGCGACCGGTCGGGCGCTCCGTCCTCCACGTCCACCGGGTTGTGGCGCGTGGGTGGCGGCCCCACCATGAACTGCGACCGCCGCGGCCCGAGGGGCTTGCGGCGGCCCGCCCCTCTCCGCGCACCGATCGCCCGAACGCCGGGAGTCCCGGGCGCATCTGCGTCACAGTCCACAGCGGAACGCCAACTCACCTTCGAGCGAAGGGACTTACCGAATGCGCGCCTCGCTCCGCACCGGGTCGGCAGGGGTCGCGGCCCTGTGCCTGTCCCTCGTCGCCGTTCCCGCGCACGCGACTCCCCCGGGCCCCGGGGTCAGTGGCAGGGTCATCGCGCAGAGGACCGTCGGCGGCACGGACTACATCCTCCGGGAGATCACCATTCCGGCCGGCCAGGCGACCGGCTGGCACTACCACGACGGCCCGCTGTACGGCTACGTCAAGCAGGGCACCCTCAGCCACTTCGACTCGACGTGCGCGAAGGACGGCCTCTACCGGACCGGCGACTCGCTCACCGAGCCGCCCGGCCCCACGAACGTCCACATCGGACGCAACCTCGGCACGAAGCCGCTGGTCCTGGACGTCCTCTATGTACTGCCGCACGGCGCACCCCTCTCCGAGGACGCCCCGAACCCCGGCTGCCCCTTCCAGTAGCGTCCGAGGACGCCCGGCGAACGGCGGGTCGGCCGGACGCGGCTCCGCCGCCGCGTCGCACGCCGGGTTGCCGGCCCTCCATCCCCCGTGGTGGAGGGCCTGTGCTGTGCTGGGGTCCTACCCCTGGACCTCGGGCGGTGCGATGCCGAACCTGGCGGCGCTCTCCGTGAGTTCGCGCCACACCTTGGCCGCCACGGGCACCCCCTCGCCCGCGCGCCGAGCGGCCACCGCCGCGCTGCACTCGCCCGGGTAGAACACGCCCTGCCCCGTCCGCCGGGGTCAGTGCCTTGAGCGTGGCGAGCGTGGCGTCGACCGCCGCGGTGAAGTCGTCCGCGTCGCCGCAGGCCGCCGGGTCGATGGCGACGAGCAGGGCGTTCTGGCGGTGTTTGCGGCCCTCGGGATCGTCGGAGTGGAAGGCGGCGAAGATCGGCGCGCCAACGAGCACGCTGGTGAGCAACTCGAAGGCGAGCGACATGCCGGACCCCTTGGCGCCGCCCAGCGGCAGCAGCATGACGGCCTTGTCCGGGTCCGTGGTGGGGGTGCCGTCCTCGGTGGCGGCGGCCCCCTCGGGCAGCGGGGTTCCGCTCGCCCTGGCCTGCCGGATCCTGCCCAGGGCGATGGTGGCGGTGGCCATGTCGAGGAGCAGTGGTGCATGGCTCTCGGCGGGTACGGCGACGGCGAGCGGGCTGGTCGCGACGGCCGCGCCCTTGACCCCGGTGTAGCCCATGTTGGGCATGCCGGCGACGAACGCGATGCCGATCAGGCCCTGTTCGGCGATCTTCGAGACGTAGTAGCCGATCGCGCCGGTGTGCACGGTGCGGCGCACCCCGACGGCCGCGATGCCGCTCGCCCTGGCCCGGGTGACCGCCTCCTCGGCGGCGGCGGTGAGGGCCACCGGGCCGGGCGCGCGGTCGGCGTCGAGGACGGCGACGGCCCCGGTACTCGACTCGACCGTGATCTCGGGACGGGCGTTGGCCACCCCCTTGGCGAGCAGTTCCAGGTAGGCGGGGACGCGCGCGGTGCCGTGGGAGTCGACGCCGCGCAGCGCGGCCCAGACGAACACCTCGGCGGTCGTACGGGCATGCTCGGGGCGCAGGCCGCCCTTCTCCAGGAGGGCGGCGGCGAAGCCGCGCAGCTCCTCGGCGGGGACGAGTACCTTGCCCGGCCCGGGCGTTGGGGTGTCGGTCATGGTGGCGGGTGCCTCCTGGATCAGCGGGTGACGAGAACGTCGACGACGGCGGTGGTGCCCTCCGCCACGGCCTTGAGCGCGCGCTCCAGGGCGGGGGCGAGCGCGTCCGGCGCGTCGACGGTCTCGGTGTGCATGCCGAACGGCTCGGCGAACTGCGCGAGTCGGGGGAGTCGGCGCAGGTCGGTGCCCAGCCACTCGCCGGTGTCGGCCGCCGCGCCCTCGGGGTAGAACCTGCGGTGGTTGAGGTTCATCGACTTGTAGACGCGGTTGTTGAAGACCACGATCAGCAGCGTCAGGCCGTAGGCGTTCGAGGCGTCGTACGACGGGATGACCGGGTTGTACGCGAAGGCCCCGTCGCCGATCGTGAGGACCACCGGACGCTCCTGCGCGGCGAGTTTGACGCCGAGCGCGACCGCGATGCCCTGGCCGAGTCCGCCCTGCACATAGAAGTACGAGTCGGGGTCGGCGGTCTGCGTATGGCGTTTGACGACGCGGCTGTGCGTGATGGTCTCGTCGACGACGACGGCGTCCTGCCCGTCGAGCAGCCTCCGCAGCGTGGCGGCCACGTGCACCGGGTCGATGCCCTCGGCCTGTGCCGCCTTCGCCTCGGCCGCCGCGATCGCGGCCTCTTCGTCCGCGTGCCGCTCCTCGTGCGCCGCGCGCCGCGCGGTGACGGCGGCCACGGTGGCCGGGGTCGTCGACGGCGAGGTGACGAAGCTGGAGCGGTTCGACACCACCTACGTGCCCTCCCCCGTCCCCCATCTCTTCAGGAACATCGGCGACGGCCCGCTGCGCATCCTGTGGGTCTACTCCTCGGGCCATGTGACCCGGACGTTCACCGCGACCGGCAAGACGGTCGAACACCTCTCGGACGAGGACCAGATGGGCTGAGCGCTCGGCGCACGAGGCCGGGGGACGAGGCGGCGGCTCTCTCCTCGGCGAGTACGGTCCCGACCCCCGCCGGGGGGAGGACGGCCCCGCCCTCATGAGGGCGGGGCCGTCTTCAGGTGCGGGCCGGCACGCGGCTAGCGGGCCGGTGCCCCCTGCGAGGGCGCCGGGGCCGGCGCGAGGCCGGTGGGCCGGGTGGTGAAGACACCCCGGCCCTGCGTCCGGCTGCGCAACCGGGTCGCGTAGCCGAAGAGTTCGACCAGCGGCACGGTGGCGGTGATCACCGCCGTGCTCCCACGGGCGAGCGAGCCCGAGACCCGGCCGCGCCGGGCCGCGAGGTCGCCGAGCACCCCGCCCACGGCGTCCTCGGGCACGGTGACCGTGACCTCGACCACCGGTTCCAGCAGGAGCATGGCGCTGGCGCGCAGCGCCTCACGGAGCCCGAGCCGGCCGGCCGTGCGGAACGCCATCTCCGAGGAGTCCTTCGCATGGGTCGCCCCATCCGTGAGGGTGACGCTCAGCCCGGTCACCGGGTGACCGCCGAGGGGACCCTCGGCGAGCGCGTCCCGGCAGCCGGCCTCCACGGCACGGACGTACTCCTGCGGCACCCGGCCACCGACGACAGCCGATCGGAACGTGAAGCCCGCCGGACTCCCCTCGGCGCCGTCCGGGTCGGTCCCCAGCGGCTGCACGTCGAGGACGACATGGGCGAACTGCCCGGCGCCGCCGTCCTGTTTGACATGCCGGTACACCAGACCCGACACCCCGCGGGCCACCGTCTCCCGGTAGGCCACCCTCGGCCGCCCGACGGCGACGTCGAGCCCGTGGGAGCGCCGGATCTTCTCCACCGCCACCTCCAGATGCAGTTCCCCCATGCCCGACAGCACCGTCTGCCCGGTCTCGGAGTCGGTGCGGACGACCAGCGAGGGGTCCTCCTCGACCAGACGCGTCAGCGCCGACACCAGGCGGTCGGTCTCGGTGCTCCTGCGTGCCTCGACCGCCACGGACACCACCGGATCGGCGACGACCGGCGGTTCGAGGAGCAGGGGCGCCGCGGGGGCGCACAGCGTCGCCCCGGCCCGGGCGGTCTTCGGCCCGATCACGGCGACGATGTCACCGGCCACCGCGCGCTCCAGCTCCGCGTGGCGGTCGGCCCGGACCCGCAGAATGCGTCCGATCCGTTCGGTGCGTCCCGTGCCCACGTCCATCACCGCCTGTCCCTTCTCCACCGTGCCCGCGTAGACACGCAGATACGTCATCCGTCCGGTGGCGGTGGCGTTCACCTTGAACACCAGCCCCGCGAACGGCGCTTCGGGGTCCGCCGCCCGTTCCTGCTCCGCTCCGCCGTGCGTGCCACGGACGGCGGGCACGTCGAGCGGCGAGGGCAGGTAGGCCACCACGGCCTCCAGCAGCGGTTCGATCCCCCGGTTGCGGTAGGCCGAACCGCACAGCACCACCACGCCCTCGCCGGTACTGGTCAGGTCGCGCAGCGCCGTCGAAAGGGTCTGTGCCGAGAGGGTGAAGCGGGCGCAGAACTCCTCCAGGGCCACCGGGTGGAGCTCCGCCACCGCCTCCTCCAGCAGCCGTCGTCGCCGTCGGGCCTCCTCCAGCAGGCCCTGCGGCACCGGGACTTCGTCGGCCGACTCGGCACCGTCGGCCCACACCAGAGCGCGCATCCGCAGGAGATCCACCACACCGGTGAAGGACTCCTCCGTACCGATCGGCAACTGGACGACCAGCGGCGCCGGATGCAGCCGTTCCCGGATCGACGCGACCGCGGTGTCGAGGTCGGCGCCGGCTCGGTCCAGCTTGTTCACGAAGGCGATCCGCGGGACGCCGTGCCGGTCGGCCCGCCGCCACACCGACTCGCTCTGCGGTTCTACGCCCGCCACGGCGTCGAACACGGCGACGGCGCCGTCGAGGACACGGAGCGAGCGCTCCACCTCGTCGGAGAAGTCGACGTGGCCCGGGGTGTCGATCAGGTTGATCCGGTGGCCGTCCCAGGCGCAGCTGACGGCCGCGGCGAAGATGGTGATGCCGCGGTCGCGTTCCTGGGGGTCGAAGTCGGTGACGGTGGTGCCGTCGTGGACCTCGCCCCGTTTGTGGGTGGTGCCGGTGAGGTACAGGATCCGTTCGGTGACGGTGGTCTTCCCCGCGTCGACATGGGCGAGGATGCCCAGGTTGCGGACGGCGGCGAGGGGGTTGGTGACGGGGTCGATGAGGTGACGGTGCAGGTCGGTACGCACGGCCCAGGGCCTTTCGGACGATCGGAACGGGTCGGCGCGATTCCCGGACGACACACCTGTGATCAGGCGGTGGCGGGCCTCCGGCAGGCAGGACGCGGAACGACCGGGCGTGCGGGCGGAGGTCAGAGAGTCGTCGTCACGGGCATCCGGTTCCGGCCGCGCAGCCGGTACCGGGCCCACGGAGACACGAGGATCACCTCGTGCTGTGACCGGGGAACGACGACAGCGGTGCGGTAACGCACGGCCCGGCTCCCCTCGTTCGTCACGACACACGCGGCACCGGAAGGGGTGGCGTGTGATTCCGTGGCGAGTGTAGGGAACCGGGCACGGACGGCGCACCGGGTTTTCCGAGGTCCGCTCGGGCTGCCGTCCTCACCCTGGGCCGGTCGGCTCAGTTGCGGCTCCACTGCTGGTTCGTTCCCCCGTTGCACGACCACAGGACGATCGGTGTTCCGTTCGCCGTGCCGTTGCCCGACGCGTCGAGGCACAGGCCGGAGACATTGCTGGTGATGGTGCCGTTGGTGTTGAGGGTCCACTTCTGGTTGGTGCCGCCGTTGCAGTCCCACAGGACGACCCGAGCGCCGTTCGCGGTCCCGCTGTTGTAGTCGTCCAGGCACTTGTTGCCGTAGACGACGAGTTCGCCGCGCGAGGTGGCGGTGAACGTCTGGTTCTGGCCACCGCCGCAGTCCCAGAGTTCGGCCTGGGTGTTGTTGGTGATGGCGCTCTTGAAGAAGTCGAGGCAGCGTCCGGAGCCGGTGCCGACGATCGCGGTGCCGTTGGTTCCCGGAAGGGCCCGGACCGCGACGGCGTCGATGTCGGGCGCGGTGCCCGAGGCCGCGAAGGCCAGGGTGTTGGAGCCCTTGGCCAGGGAGGCGAGGACGGAGACGGTGCGGTACGTGCTGGACGACCCGGTGGGCGGGAAGGCGAGGGTCTGCGCGTACTGGCCGTCGACCTGGAGGGTCGCCCGGCGGGCCGTGGAGCCGCCGTTGGCGTAGCTGATGTCGACGAGCTTCGTGCCGGCGGCGGCCGCGCTCACGCCGGTGAAGGTCGGTGTCGTCGCCGAGGTGGTGTCCTCGTACGTCGTGCCCGAGCCCTCGGTGCCGCCGACGGTGAGCAGGACGGCCTCCCCCGCGGGGACACTGGTGGTGTAACTCGTCGCGTAGGAACCGGCGTTGGTGGCCGACCACACGTTGCGGACGGTGGCGGAGGCCGTGGTCAGGCCCATATCCGCCCAGCGGGCGGTGATGTTGGCGGCGGCGGACGTGCGGTTCAGCAGCAGGACCGCGCGCTTGCCGGTCCCGGCGAGGACCTTGCTGTAGACCTGAAGGCCCGACGTGTCCTCGGCGACCTTGACGCCCTGGAGACCTCGCGGGTCCTGGTCGATGGCGATGACCTCGGAGTTGGTGAGGAGCGACGTGGTCGAGGCGCTCATGGTGGCCAGGTTGTTGCCCGCGAGCAGGGGCGCGCCGGAGATGGCCCACAGGCCCATGTGGGTACGGTTCTGGGCGGCGCTCAGTCCCGTCATGCCGACGGTCATCATGTCGGGGTCGTTGTAGAAGCCGGTGTGCTGTGCGGCGGGGTGCAGCGACTTGTCGAAGTTCGCGAGGACGCTCGCCATCGAGGGGTTGTCGGGCCAGTAGACGATGTCGGTGCTGGTGCGCCAGAGGTCACCGGTGCCGGCGGCCCAGTTCCACGGGTTGCCCGTGCCCCATTCGCACAGCGACAGGACGAGCGGGCGTCCGGTGACCGCGGTGGCGGCGGCGTTCGCGTCGCGGATCGCCTTGTACGTCGTCTCCTGGTCGAGGCCCTCGGCGTCCCCGCCGCACCAGTCGACCTTGACGAAGTCGAAGCCCCAGTTCTGGAAGGCCTGGAGGTCCTGCTGGTTGTGGCCCTCCAGGCCGGTGCCGGGGGTGGCCGGCGTGGTGGAGGGTGTCGGGTAGTAGTAGCCGCAGCCGTTCTTCCCCGCGTCGGTGTAGATACCGGCCTTGAGACCCTTGCCGTGGATGTAGTCGGCGATGGCCTTCATGCCGCCCGGCCACTGGGCGGTGTCGACGCTGATGTTGCCGCCGCTGTCGCGGGCGCCCTGCCACCAGCCCTCGTCGATGTTGACGTACTTGTATCCGGCGGCGGCCATGCCGGAGGAGACGAGGGCGTCCGCCTGGGCCTTGATGGTGGCGTAGTCGATGGCGCTGGCGAAGCTGTTCCAGGACGCCCAGCCCATCGGAGCCGGGGTGACCCCGATCTGGCTGGTGGAGACCGCGGTCGGCTCGGCCCTGAGCGGCGCGGCCGAACGGCCGAGACCGGTCAGTCCGGCGACGGCGAGCAGCAGGACGGCGCAGTGGACGCCCACGCGTCTGAGGAGGTGCACGAGACGGGGCGGCGTGTTCGAAAGAGGGGACATGCGGCTCTCCCTTGGGGGGTTTGTTCGCAGACTCGAACAAAAGTCAACGCGACTCGCCATATGGCAGCGCCTTGGCCGAGCCGCGTCAAGTCCCTTGTCACAAAGGGCCGTTCACCTTCGCACCACCCTTCACCGACGGGGCGGACGTCCGGGCGGGAGACACGCCCCGTTCATCCCGTCACGGGAGTGCCTGTCCCGGGAGATCGTGCGCCGGTGACGTGCGAGGACGAACGGGGTGGGGGCGACGGCCGCACCCCGCCGGGCCCGCGCTCGCGATACCTTTCGCCGTGTCAGAGCCCCACGGCTCCACCAGCAGGTCTTCAACGTCGGGATGGTCATGCGCGAGGAAGCAATCGTCGAGGCAGCCGCCGGAGTTCATCTGGTGCACGGCAGCAACACGAACTGGGTGGTGCTGACCGAGGGCGACTCCGTCACCCTGATCGACACGGGGTACCCCGGAGACCGCGAGCAACTCCTGGCGTCGCTCAAGACCCTCGGCCACGCGCCCGAGGCCGTGACAGCCGTGCTCATCACGCACGCGCACAACGACCACCTCGGTTCCGCCGAGTTCCTGAACAGCACCTACGGCACCCCGGTCCAGCTGCACGAGGCCGAAGTGCCGCACGCGCGCCGTGATTTCCTCCATCAGGTCAGCGTCGGACAGGTGATGCGGCAGGCGTGGCGTCCCGGGGTACTGCCCTGGGCGGTGCACGCCATCCGCTCCGGCGGCACGACGGATGTGCGCATGACGAAGCCCGAGGCCTTCCCGCACGGAGGCCCACTCGATCTGCCCGGCCGGCCGGTCCCGGTGCACACCCCCGGCCACACGCTCGGCCACTGCGTCTACCACCTGCCGGACGCCGGCGTACTGATCTCCGGTGACGCGCTGGTCAGCGGTCACCCCACGTCACGGCTACGGGGTCCGCAGCTGCTGCCCGAGATGTTCGACACCGAGCGCGCCAGGGCGCTCGCCTCGCTCGACCGCATCGAGGCCCTCGGCGCCGACACGCTGCTGCCCGGGCACGGACCCGTGCACCGCGCTTCGGTACGCGAGGCGGCTCAGCGCGCCCGGGAGCTGGCCGGCTGACGGGGTCCGGCCGATCCATCGCCGCCCGGGTCCGCAACCGGGACCGGCTTGCGGACCCGGGCGGTCGGCGGCCGACGGACCACCGCCGCCGCTTGACGCACGGGGCAGAACGGTGCAAAGCTGTACGTATATGTCGTAAACATACGTCGTTATTCGCATCTCCCTCAGGAGCGTCACGCCATGGCGCCCAGCGAGCCGAGTCGCACGGAACCCTCCGGAACGAAGTCCGCTTCGGTGGGGGTCCCGGACATACAGGTCACCCGGCCCGCCCCCGGGTACCGTCACCCGGTCCGCCGTGCCGACGCGGCACTCACCTCCGCACCGCCGCCCGCGCACACGAAGGAGCCGGGCCCATGAGTGCCCCCTCAACCCTTCTCATCACGGGCGGCGCAGGATTCATCGGAAGTCACGCCTGTGTCGAACTGCTCGACCACGGTTACGAGTTGATCGTGGTCGACGACTACTCCAACAGCACACCACAGGTCTTCGCCCGCGTGGAGCGCATCGCGGGCCGTTTCCTCGGCACCGTCTATGAACTGGACATCCGTGATCGGCGTGCCCTGTCGGCCGTCTTCGACCGACACCCCATCGACGCCGTCGTGCACTTTGCCGCGCACAAGGCCGTGGGAACGTCGACACGGATGCCCATCGAGTACTACGACACCAACGTCGGCGGAACGACCGCACTGCTGAACACCATGCACGAACACGGGGTGCACCAGCTCGTCTTCTCCTCCTCCTGCTCCGTCTACGGCGATGCCGGTCACGGACCGCTCGACGAATCCACCCCGGCCCGGCCCACCAATCCGTACGCGGCCTCCAAGCTCACCTGCGAGCAGATCCTCGCCGACGTCTGCCGGCGCCGGCCGGAGTACACCGTGCTGTGTCTGCGGTACTTCAACCCGGCGGGCGCCCACCCCAGCGGACTGCTGGGCGAGGACCCCCGCGGCTCACCGGAGAACCTGCTGCCGAACGTGGCCCAGGTGGCCATCGGGCGACGGGAACGCCTCAGCGTCTTCGGCGACGACTACCCGACGACGGACGGCACCGCGATCCGCGACTACCTGCACGTCATGGACACCGTCGAAGCCCACCGTGTCGCCCTCGACCACCTCGCGGACGAGCGGGGCATGCGGGTGTACAACCTCGGCATAGGCAAGGGGAGTTCCGTCCTCGACGTGATCGCCGCCTTCTCCGCGGCGTGCGGCCGGCCCGTTCCCTACGAGGTCGTCCCGCGCCGCCCCGGCGATGTGGCCGAACTCGTGGCGGACGCCGGCGCCGTGGCACGCGCCTGGGGTTGGCACCCGTCACGGGGCCTCGCCGAGATGTGCCAGGACGCGTGGCGGTTCCAGCAGCTGAACCCCCACGGCTACGCGGGCTCCGCCCGGCGGCCGAACGCCAAGGACTGACGGCCTCACCACCGACCGCCTGACCACCGACCGGGGGACGGACGGGCCTCCGACCGGCCAACGGATCTACAGGCTGGCTGCCTCCAGCCACTGACGGATCGACAGACTGCCTCCAGCCAAGGAACAGACGGCGCCTCGGCGCCCCCTCCGTGTCATGCGCCGAGTCCGTGTCATGCGCCGGGCGACTGCGGCTCCGACAGCAGGAACGCCGTCTCCACCAGCGCGATATGGCTGAACGCCTGCGGTGCGTTGCCCAGTTGGCGGCCGGTGCCCGGGTCCCACTGCTCCGAGAGCAGTCCGATGTCGTTGCGGATCGCCAGAACACGCTCGAAGGCCTCCCGGGCCTCCTCCCTGTGTCCGGTCGAGGCGAGAGCGTCCGCGTACCAGAGGGAACACGCCACGAACGCGCCCTCGGTACCGTGCAGGCCGTCCACACTGTGCACGCCCTGGCCGTTGTGCGCGTACCGCCGCACGAACCCGCCATGGGTCAGCTCCCGCATCGCGTGCACGGTACCGAGAACCCTGTCGTCCCCGGCCGGCAGGAAACCCAGCCGGGGAATCAGCAGCGCCGAGGCGTCCAGCGCCGACGAACCGTAGGACTGGACGAAGGACCGCCGTCGCGCGTCCCATCCCTCGTGGCACACCTGCTGGTGCACCTCGTCCCGCATGGTCCGCCACACGTCCGAGGACCCGTTCCTGCCGAGCAGCTCGCCCATCCGCAGCGCACGGTCGGCCGCCACCCACGCCATGACCTTGGAATGGACGAACTGCCGTGCCGGTCCGCGCACTTGCCACAACCCCTGGTCCGGCTCACGCCAGTGACGGCGGAGGTGGCCCATCATGGCTTCCACCAGACTCCACACATGGCTCGGCATGGGGATGCCCGCTCGCAGCGAGAGAAGAAGCGTGTCGAGAACCTCGCCGTACACGTCGAGCTGGAACTGGCTCATCGCGGAGTTCCCGAAGCGGACCGGCCGCGACCCCTCGTAGCCCGTCAGCCACGGTGCCTCCGTCTCCGGAAGCAGTCGCTGTCCGCCCACGCCGTACACGGTCTGCAGATCGGCGGGTTCCCCCGCGATGGCCCGTACCAGCCAGCCCAGCCATGCCGCCGCCTCGTCCCGGTAACCGCTGCGCAGCAGACAGGACAGGGTCAGGGTGGAGTCACGCAACCAGCAGAAGCGGTAGTCCCAGTTGCGTTCGCCCCCGATGCAGCCGGGCAGCGAGGTGGTCGGGGCGGCGACGATGCCTCCGGTGGGCGCGTAGGTGAGGGCCTTCAGGGTGATCAGGGACCGCACCACGGCATCACGCCACGGCCCCTCGTAGCGGCACTTTCCGGCCCAGTGCCGCCAGAAGTCACAGGTTTCCTTGAGTACCGTCTCCGCCGGAACGGACAACGGCGCGGGCGGCTCGGGCACGTACGAGGGCGCCCACACGAACGTCAGCGTCGTCTTCCGCCCGGCCCGGACGGTGAAGTCCTGGACGGTGGAGTCCCCGCCGGCGAGCTCCCGCCCCGGGCCCTCGGTGTTCAGCCAGACGGCGTCCGGCCCGGCGACCGCGACGGTGCAGCCTTCGCCGGCCTGGATCCATGGCACGACCCGGCCCTGGTGGAAGCGCAGCCGCAGTTCGCTGCGCATGGCCACGACACCCCACAGGCCTTCCACCACACGCACGATGCAGGGCAGTTGACTGCGTGGCGGCATGAAGTCGGTGACCCGCACGGCGCCCGTGACGGTCTCCCAGCGGGACTCCAGGACGAGGGTGTCGGGCCGGTACGAGCGGCTCACGCAGGGAGCACGCGCCAGCCGTGAGACGGGCGAGATCCGCCAGAATCCGTTGTCCTCCGTGCCCAGCAGCGCGGCCAGACAGGCCGGCGAATCGAACCGGGGCAGGCACAACCAGTCGATGGACCCGTCCCTGCCGACCATGGCAGCCGTTTCCAGATCGCTGATGAGGGCGTAGTCCTCGATGGGTGTGTTCATGATCGAAGCCACGCCGTCGTGTAGATTGCCGCCCCTCCAGCATACGGCCGCCGGGACGGAATTCGCATCCTGACCAGGCACTTCGGGGATCGCACCCTCGACGGCCGTCGCGCTCGTGACACCGACCGCCGACCTACGCCTCGGCCGTCGGCTCCGGTGACCGGCCAGTCGCCCTTCATGCCGCCGCGCTCTCGGCTCGTGGCAGCAGCGGTGCCCACCAGGAACGGTGGGTGCGGTACCAGTCGACGGTCTCCGCGAGACCCGCGGTCAGTTCCTTGCGGGGTACGTAGCCGAGCTCGTCGCGGATCTTCGAGAAGTCGATCGAGTAGCGGCGGTCGTGCCCCTTGCGGTCTTCGACGTAGGTCACCATGTCCCAGTCGGCGCCGCACTCGTCCAGGAGCAGCCCGGTCAGTTCGCGGTTGGACAGTTCGTCGCCCCCGCCGATGTTGTAGATCTCGCCCGGCCGGCCGCCGGTGCGGACGAGTTCGATGCCCCGGACATGGTCGTCGATGTGGACCCAGTCGCGGACGTTGAGGCCGTCGCCGTAGAGCGGTACGGGCCGGCCGTCCAGCAGGTGGGTGACGAAGAGCGGGATGACCTTCTCGGGGAACTGGTGGTGTCCGTAGTTGTTCGAGCACCGGGTCACCCGTACGTCGAGGCCGTGCGTGCGGTGATGGGCCAGCGCGATCAGATCGGACGCCGCCTTAGACGCGGCGTAGGGCGAGGTGGGGCTCACCGGGCCGGTCTCCGACCAGGAGCCCTCGGGGATCGATCCGTAGACGTCGTCGCAGGAGATGTGCACGAAGGTTCCCAGCCGGTGGCGCAGCGCGGCGTCGAGGAGCGTCTGGGTGCCCAGTACGTTCGTGCGGACGAACGCGTCCGCACCCAGGATGGACCGGTCGACATGGGACTCCGCGGCGAAGTGCACGACCTGGTCGTGCTCGGAGACGAGATTGCCGACGAGTGCGGAGTCGCAGATGTCGCCCCGCACGAAGGCGAAGCCGTCCGCGCCCCGGACCTCCTCCAGATTGGCGGGGTTCCCGGCGTAGGTGAGCTTGTCGAGGACCGTGACCGTCACGTCCGGCGGGCCGTCCGGGCCGAGCAGGGTACGGACGTAGTGGGAGCCGATGAATCCGGCTCCGCCGGTGACCAGGATGCGGGTCGAGGTCATGACGGGATCCGCACTTTGCTGTTCCGATCCACTGTCATGTCCTGCTCCCCGATATGACTTCGTTTGGGGAAGAATGGCGACGTCACACGCGTCCGAATGGCGTATATTTACGCCGTATACGTACACCTTGCCCCTGTAGGTGCATAGAGTCAACACGAGCAGGGACGTGGAGCAGGCGGGACCGTCTGGAGGCAGGGCATGGCCAAGGAGCAGGCGCGGGGCAAGGACAGTGAAGCCACCGCGAAGCCGGCGCGGCGCGCCAGCGACCGGGGCCGCTACGGCCGGCTGAGCCGGGAACGGGTGCTCGCCGCCGCCCTGGAACTGGTGGACCAGGAGGGCCTTTCCGCGCTGAGCATGCGACGGCTCGGCGCCCAGCTCGGCGTCGAGGCGATGGCCCTGTACCGGTACGCGGAGGGCAAGGACGCCCTGCTGGACGGGCTCGTCGAGGCCCTCTACCTCGAACTGGAGGAGCGCCTGTCCGCCGGCCTCGAACCGGATGCCGAGTCCGCGGAGTCCGGGTCGGCCGCGTGGCGCGCGGAACTCCATCGGATCGCGCGTGCGATGTACGAGGTCTGCCTCGCCCATCCCCAGGTCGTGCCGCTGCTGTCCACCCGCATGCTCGCGGTCCCGCTGGCCCGGCGTCCGCTCGCCGTGCTCAAGGAACACGAGCGGGTCCTCGCCCTGCTCCAGGACGCGGGGCTCGACCGGGCCCGCACCGCGGCCGTCTTCCGCGCCTTCACCGGCTGGGTCCTCGGCTATGTGTCCGTGGAGCTGCGCGCCATGGTGGACAACCCCGAGGAGCCCGACGCCGCCTTCCGGCTGGGGCTGCACCGGATGCCGCCCCAGGAACTGCCGAGGCTCCGCGAGATCGCCGCGACCCTCGCCGACCGGGGCGGGCCGGACGGCCTGGCCGCCGGGCTGGACGCCCTGCTGGACCGCTTCACACGGCCCTAGGGGGTTCGCCGACGGGGCCTTCGGCCCCCCGGCGCAGCGAGCGCGCGGGGCGAGCCCTCAGCGGCCACCCGAGCCCTGTCGACAGGGTCCGCCGGGCCTCGGCGCCCGCCCCTGTCGTATCCACCTGGAGATGCACCGGGCCACCGCCCGTGCCTACGATCAAGAGCGCCCCGGAACCCGGCGAACGGTCCAGTGTTGTCCGACGTAGGGAGGCGGTTCGGCTTGTCGCGGGCACAGCGCCGCACAGGCGTGTACGCCCTGCTGGTGTCGGTCGCAACACTCATCTACATGACCGTTCCGGCAACCCGGCCACCCCTGTGGGCACTCATCGGACTCGGCGGCGTCGGGGCCGTCCTCACGGGAGTCCACGTCCACCACCCCGCACACCGGTGGCCGTGGTGGCTGCTCGCCGCGGGGTTGCTGGCCTTCGCCGCGGGCGACACCTCCTACAACGTGATGGAGGCGTACTTCGACTTCTCCAACCCGTTCCCGTCCCCCGCGGACGCCTGTTATCTCGCGGTGTATCCCCTCTTCGCCGCCGGGCTGTACGGCCTCGTACGGTACCGCTGGCCCGGACACGACCTGCCGAGCCTGCTCGACGCGCTGATCTTCGCCCTGGCTCTCGCGCTGCCTGTCTGGGTCTTCCTGGTACAGCCGCTCGCGCACGTCGAGGGCATGACCTGGCAGCAGCGCGCCATCAGCATCGCCTACCCGTTGGGAGACGTCCTCGTCCTGGCGATGCTGCTCCGCCTGCTGGCGTCGAGCCCCGGCTCCGGCCGCAATCGCTCCCTCCAACTCCTCGTGGTGGGAACCACGACCCTGCTCGTCTTCGACATCGCGTACGGAATTCTTCAGCTCAACACGCTGTGGCAGACCGGGACCGCGCTCGACGCCGGCTGGATCATCTTCTACACGGCCTGGGGGCTCGCCGGACTGCATCCCTCCATGGTGGAACTGACACAGCCCGTCCACCGGCAGGAGTCCCTGCGCCCCACACCGCGTCGGCTGGTGATGCTCGCCGCGGCCACCCTCGTCGCGCCCGGAATCCTCCTTTACGAGGGGCGACAAAGAGCCGCCGACGACGCCGCCGTGATCGCGGTCTTCTCCGCCGCGCTCTTCCTCCTGGTCATCCTCCGGCTGTCCGGGATGGTCGTGGCCCACCGCAACGCCATGGCGCGGGAGCTTGCGCTGCACACGGCGGCCATCTCCCTGGTCGCGGCGGCCCGGCCGCAGGACGTCGCGGCCACCTGCGACAGGACGGTCAGCACGCTGTTCGGGCCCAAAGTCCGGCACCGCAGTCTTCTCCTGACCGCCGAGTACGCGAGCGGGCTGGCGAACCACAACTCGCACCTGGTGCCCACGGCCGGGCTCGGGGAGGACATCGCGAGCAGGCTCGACGACCTGCCGACCACGCTGGTGTGCCCCATGATCCCGCCCGAGGGGCCCGCCCGAGAGCTGCCGGGTGTACTGATGGCGGCCGGACCGGCGCAACAACTCCTCGAGATCCAGAGCTCGTTGGAGATCCTGGCCTCCCACTCCGGCCTGGCCGTGGAGCGCATCGCGCTGCGCCAGGAGATCATCCGCAAGGAGAGCGAGGCGTACTTCCGCACGCTGGTGCGCAACGCCTCGGACGTCATCCTCATCGTCGAGGAGGACAACACGGTGCGCTACGCGAGCCCGTCCGCGCGAGCCGTCTTCGGCGGGGCGAGACTGACCGGCGCGCCGCTGCCCGATCTGGTGGATTCCGGCGACCGGCAGCGCGTCGTCAAAGGGCTCACCGCCATGCGGCAGCAGGGGGCGCCCGAGACCCACGACCACTGGTGGGTCCTGCGCGACGGCGGCCGCATCGAGGTCGAGGTGCGCTGCAGCGACCTGCGCGAGGACCACACGGTGGGCGGCCTGGTCGTCACGCTGCGAGACGTGACCGAGCAACGACGCCTCGAACACGAGCTGACGGAGCGGGCCTTCCACGATCCCCTGACCGGTCTCCCCAACCGCACCCTGCTCCTCGAGCGGATCGACCGCGCGCTGCTGCGCAGCCGCCGCGGGGCGACGCTCATCTGTCTGCTCTTCATCGACCTCGACGACTTCAAGATGGTCAACGACACGATGGGGCACTCGACCGGCGACCACCTGCTGACCGCCGTCGGCGAACGGCTGTCGGGAGCCCTGCGCCGCACGGACACGGCGGCCCGCCTCGGGGGTGACGAGTTCGCAGTACTGATGGAGGACGCGACGAAGCCGCTGGACGCCGAGCTGCTGGCGGCGCAGGTGATCCAGACGCTGAGCAGGCCGTTCAGCCTCCAGGAGGGCTCGGTGAGCGTGTCCGCCAGCGTGGGCGTGGCCACCGCCAGGGACAGCACGGACGCCGAGGAACTCCTCGGTCACGCCGACCTGGCCCTCTACGCGGCGAAGGCGGCGGGCAAACGGCAGTGGCGTCGCTTCCAGCCGCGGCTGCGGGTGCGGATGGTGGAGCGGCACGATCTGCAGGCACGCCTCGACGGGGCCGTGGCGCGGTCCGAGTTCACGCTGCGCTACCAGCCTGTCGTCGACATCACCGCCGGCGAGGTGGTCGGATTCGAGGCGCTGGCCCGCTGGCCGCATCCCCACCACGAACCGGTTCCGCCGGACCAGTTCATCGCCCTCGCCGAGGAGACGGGACACATCACGACGCTGGGCGCCTGGGTCCTGACGAACGCCACCACCGACATCGCCGGTCTGCAGCGGACGGCCGACCAGCGGGACCCGCCGTACGTCAGCGTCAATGTGTCCGCCCGCCAGTTCCGGGACAGCAGTTTCCTGGCCAAGGTCCGCACGGCGCTGGAGACGCCGGGACTCGCCCCCGGGTCGCTGCAGCTGGAGCTCACCGAGACGGTGCTGATGCGCCGGGACGCGCAGATCCAGGCGATGCTGTACGCGCTCAAGGACCTCGGGGTGCACATCGCGGTCGACGACTTCGGCAGCGGCTACTCCTCACTGCGGTATCTGCGAGACTTCCCCGTCGACGTACTGAAGATCGACAAGACGTTCATCGACGACATCGCGCTGGACACCCGGCAGGTCGCGCTCGTCGAGGGAATCGTCAGCCTCGCCGACACTCTTGGCATCCAGGTGATCGCCGAGGGGATAGAGGACCCGGTGCAGCGGGATCTGCTGGCCGGCATGGGATGCCGCTTCGGGCAGGGCTTCCTCTTCGCACGGCCGATGACGGTGGAGCAGAGCGAGTTCCTGCTGCGGCAGCGGGACGGGGCCCGGGTCACGGAGGGTTTCGCCGACGCGCCGGCGGAACCGAGACCGCAGATCCTTCCGACACCGCAGACTGCCATCGCCCCACCCACGGAACAGTCCGCCCAGTCCGGGACGGCGGAGACCGGCGGAACCCGTCGCTCCAGACGCTGGCGCGACCTCGAACACCTGCGGCAGACCAGCCCCATGAGCGACGCCGTCCTGGACGAGGTGCGCGGCCGGCACATCCGCAGCGGAGACCACTGGCTGATCGACTTCGCCTCCTGCAACTACCTCGGCTTCGACTGCGATCCGGAGATCATCCAGGCGATCGAGCCGGCCGTACGCCAGTGGGGGACCCACCCGAGCTGGTCCAGGCTGATCGGCAGTCCGCGCCTGTACCCCGACATCGAGGAACGACTCGCCGACCTGCTCGGCGCGCCGGACACGCTGCTGCTCCCCACGCTGACCCTGATCCACGCCTCGGTGATCCCCGCCCTGGCGGGCCAGGGCCATGTCTTCGTCGAGGCCACCGCGCACCGGACCGTGTTCGACGGATGCGTGGGGGCCCGCGGGCAGGGCGCGACACTGCGGCGGTTCCACGCGGAACGCCCCGACAAACTGGACGCCCTGCTGGCAGCGGTGCCCGACGGCCTGCCCCGGCTCGTCTGTCTGGACGGCGTCAACAGCATGAGCGGGAACATCCCCGACATGCCGAGGCTGACCGCGGTCTGCCGGGCCCGGAACGCCACGATGTACATCGACGACGCGCACGGCTTCGGCGTCATCGGGGAGCGCGGCCCGCACGAGTCGTGTCCGTACGGGGCACGCGGCAACAGCATCGTGCGGCACACGGGAGAGTCGTACGAGGGGATCGTGCTCGTGGGCGGGTTCTCCAAGGCGTACTCCTCGCTGCTTGCCTTTCTCGCCCTGCCCACCTCGCTCAAGGACCGCCTCAAGACCGCCGCGGCGCCCTATCTCTACTCGGGCCCGTCACCCACCGCGTCCCTCGCCACGGCGCTGGCCGGCCTCGACGTCAACGACAGCCGGGGGGACGCCATCCGTGCCGACCTGTACCGCAAGACCGTCCGCGTGCTCGACCACCTGGAAGGACTCGGCGCGGGCACGCTCAACAAGGACCGTCTGCCGATCGTGGAGATTCCCCTGGCCCACGCGTCGGACCTGGACGCGGTCGGAGGCTTCCTGTGGGACAACGGCATCTATGTGACCCTGGCGGCCTACCCGCTCGTCCCCCGCGACCGGGTGGGCTTCCGGGTCCAGCTCACCGCACTCAACTCCGACGAGGACATCGAGCGGCTCAACGACACCCTGAGCCGACTCGCCGAGCGCTATCAGCTGCGGCCCAGGGACGGAGTCGGCGATGGCGATTCTCAATGACGACGTCAACTGGGACAGTTGGCCCGTCGAGGACTACCTGGCGGAGAACTACCGCGAGCTGCACCTCGCCGACGCGGCGGTCATTGCCCACCACTGCGCCTTCTACCGCGGGTTCGCGCCGGGCAGCGTCGGGCGCTCCGTGGAGATCGGGGCCGGACCCAACCTCTATCCGCTGATCCTCGCGGCCGCCGCGAGCCGCCACATCGACGCCGTCGAGGCGGGTGCCTCCAACATGGCTTACCTGGACCGGCAGTTGCACCGCGCGCCCGACCCGAGCTGGCTGCCCTTCCACGCGCTGTGCCACCGTCTCAATCCCGACGTGCCGGCGACCCTGGAGGGATCGCTGTCCTCGGTGCACCTCGTGCACGGCGACCTCAGATCACTCCCACCCGGGGGTTACGACCTCGCCTCCATGCACTTCGTGGCCGAGGGAGCCACCGAGGACTTCGAGGAGTTCAAGGACTTCTGCCGCCGGTTCGTCGGCTGTGTCGTCCCGGACGGGCATCTGGTCGCCGCCTTCATGGAGAACCTGCCCACCTACCGGATCGGCGCCGCGTCACGCTGGCCCGGCTGCCCCGTGGACACGGACATCATCACCGAGGTGTTCACGCCGCTCACCGACCGGCTGGCGGTCGGCCACATCCCCTCCGATCCGACCCTGCCGGACTACGGCGACTCCGGAATGGTCGTGCTCACCGGGGTGGCGGCGGCCCGTCCCGCCGTGTGAGTGCCTCCGGCACACCGCGCCTGCGGGACTCCCGGCGGAGCTGAACGCCCGCCCCCGCTACCCCAGTTCCAGCGACGTGACCCCGTGGACCCGCTCCCCCGCGAACGTCCTGACCGGCCCGGTGTACATGCGGGCCGTCTCGAAGGAGGGTGTGAGGCCGAGCTTCTCGACGAGGGCGACGGCCCCCGCGTTCGTCTCGGGCACGTCGATGGCGACCGCCCTCCCGTCCGCGTCGGCGGCCAGCGCGGCGAACAGGGCCCGGGCGTCGTCGGCGGTGTCGGCGAACAGCGGCCCGACGCGCAGGGAGTCACGCGCCGGACGGATCACCGCGTAACCGCTCAGGCGCCCGTCTTCGGCGTGCCGGACGAAGGTGCGGTGCCCGGGGGCGGTCAGCCACGACTCGAGGAACGCCGGCCGGTCGGCGGGGTAGCACGCGCTGTCGTACGCCGTGATCGCCGCGCGGTCCGCGAGCTCGGCCGCCCGCACTCCCGACGGCTCCTCCCCGACCGGGGCCACGCCGCCGAACCGGACGGTCCGGTAGGCGAGTTCGAAGCCCGACTTGCGGTAGTTGTGCTGCTGCGCGACCACTCCGTCGAGGCCGACAGTCCGGCCCCCCGCGTGGGCGAGGGCCGTCCTCCAGGTGGCGACGCCATAGCCGTTGCCGCGCAGATCGGGGCGTACGAGGTAGAAACCCAGGAAGGCGTAGTCCGCGCCGTAGTTGACCACCGAGATGGCCGAGACCGGCTCCCCGTCGACGCGTCCGACGAAGAAGCCCTCGGGATCCTGGGCGAAGAAGCTCGCGCTGTCGGACAGCCCGGGGTTCCACCCCTCGTCCGCCGCCCAGCCGCCGACCACCTTCCAGTCGTCGAGCGTGGCCTGGCTGACGACGAGGCCGTCGGGTCCCGGAGAGGTCATGGGGGCGCTCCAATGCGTACGGGTCGCGAGGTGCGCCGGCCGGTCGCACGCACAGCATCCTTGCCGATCTCCGTGCCGATCGCAGCGCCCAGCACCCCGCACGGGAAGGGATTCGGCCACGTCGGCATGCGCGCCTGACGCGATGTTTGGCTCGGCACGCGCGCCTGACGCGAAGCCTTGGCATCGGTACGCGGTCCGGACGCGAAGCCGTGGCGTCGGAACGCGAGCCCAGGACGGGTGGGCGCGGCACCCGCGTTTCGTTGACGCGCTCGCGTCACGCGACTAGCTTCCGGGAGCGCTCTCCGGTCCCTCTCCCACTCCCCACCGACCCCCCACCCCGAACAGAGGTCGACCATGAAGACAACGTTGTCCCACGGTCTGCGCAGAGCCCTTCCGGTCCTCCTCGCGCTCTCCGCCGCCCTGGCACTCCCCGGGCCCGCCGCCGGGGCCGAACCCGCCGCCCCGGCCTCCGCCGCCGCGTCCGTCTGCAACAAGTACTGCGACGCCCGCGACCCCGCCCTCTCACCGCAGGACCGCTCCCCGGTCTCCGCCACCCTCTTCTCACGTGCCATCGCCCTGCACTTCGACGACACGGACGCGATGGGCTGGGCGTCGCTCGACAACGGCAGCCCCGGCGACGAGGTGTGGCTCGACCGGTCCTTCGACGGTGGCCGCACGTGGAGTTCGGGCAGCCGGCTCGGGAACACCACCGTGCCCACGGGGCAGCGCGGTTGGCGCACCCTCATGTACAACGTCGACGACTGGGGCGGCCTCGGTGTCGGCGCCCTGCGCGCCTGCGGCAGGGCCGGGGACCGCACCGACATCGCGTGCACCGCCTGGGCGCGTACGACCTGGAACGCGGGCGAGCGGCGAACGGCCGCCGCGACCGCCCAGATGATGTTCTACGACAACTCCACCGGGCTCTTCGCCACGACCGGCTGGTGGAACTCCGCGAACGCGCTCACTGCCCTCATCGACAATATCCGGGTGACCGGCATGGGCAGCTACAAGTACGCGATCGCCAGGACCTACGACCGCCAACTCGGCGCACAGGGCGGGCAGTTCCGCAACGACTACCTCGACGACACCGGCTGGTGGGGACTCGCCTGGGTGGCCGCGTACGACCTGACCGGCGACAGCCGCTACCTGAGCACGGCACGGGCCGACGCCGATCACATGGCGGCGTACTGGGACACGACGTGCGGCGGCGGGGTGTGGTGGAGCACCGCGAAGACGTACAAGAACGCGATCGCCAACTCGCTGTACATCCAGCTCAACGCGGCCCTGCACAACCGCGTGCCCGGTGACAGCGCCTACCTCGCCCGGGCCCGGGCGGGCTGGACCTGGTTCCGGTCGACGGGCATGGTGAACCCGGCGCATCTGGTGAACGACGGCATCGACCTGTCGACGTGCCGGAACAACGGCGGCACCGTGTGGTCGTACAACCAGGGTGTGCTCCTCGGGGCGCTCACCGAGCTGAACCGCGCCACCGGCGACAGCGGGCAGCTCGACACGGCACGGCAGATCGCCGACGCCGCGATCACGTCCCCGGCGCTCAACACGGCGGACGGGATTCTGCGGGACCCGTGCGAGAGCGGCGACTGCGGGGCCGACGGCCCGTCCTTCAAGGGCGCCCATGTGCGCGGGCTGGGCCGGCTGAACGCCGCCCTGCCCGACCATCCCTACGCCGTCTATCTGCGGCGGCAGGCCGACGCCGCCCACGCGGGGGACCGCAACGCACTCGATCAGTACGGTCTGCGCTGGTCGGGCCCCCTGGACCGCGCGGACGCGGCCCGGCAGCAGAGCGCACTCGACCTGCTCGACGCCGCTCCCTGAGGCTCCCTGGGACGCCGCTCCCTGAAGCCAAGAAGAAGAAGGACGGGGAGGAGGCCCCACCGGTCACCCGTCCGATGGGGCCTCCCGTCCGTGATCGCCGCCGTCAGCGCACCGCGGCGGGCCGGAACCGGCGGTACAGGAGGGCGCCGCCCAGCAGCAGCGCCGCACTCGCCGCGATGGCGGGAACCGTCTGATCCGCGCCGGTGTGGGCGAGAGAGGCCACCGACCCGCTCTGCGGGCGGATCTGCGCCGGCACCCCGGGGTTCGGGTGCGCCGCGGGCGGGGCGGACGGCCTCGGGGTGGGGTTCCCGGGGTGGTGCGGCTGCCGGGGCTTGCCGCCCGAGGCGTTGGCGGCCGCGTTTCCGACGGACGCGTTGCCGAGGCCGACCACCGTCACGGAGTTGCCGCTGACGTTGACCGGGAGCTGCACCGGAAGTTGGAGGCCGTTGCCCGAGAGCACACCCGGCGAATCCTTTCCGCCACCGTGCGCCACCGCGCCGCCGCCGTCGTGTGCGCCGCCGCCGTGTGCGCCACCACCGCGCGTACCGCCGCCGTGCGCGACGCCGCCGCCGTGCCTTCCTCCGCCGGACGGAGCGACCCCGTCGCCGTCACTCCGATGGGCGCAGCGGTTGCCAGCGGCGGGGTTGAGCAGCCCGGTCACGTTCAGGGTGTTCCCGCACACGTTCACCGGAACGTGCACCGGGAGCTGGACGGTGTTGCCGGAGATCAGCCCGGGCGAGCCTGCCGCCGTGCCGTCCGCCGCGGAGTCGGCGTGGGCCGGCATGGTCGCGGCCAGCGCGCCCGAGGCGGCGGCCGCGGCGATCAAACCATTTCGGGTCACCCGTTTCATAGGTTCACTGCCTTCCGTACAACGTCGCGGGCGCTCGCCCACATTGCCTAGAACGCGTGTGAACCATCCGAGTTATGGCTTATCCGTCTTTCACCCTATCGAGCGTCACGCATTTCGAACTGCCGCCGTGGCCCGCACGAGCGATGTCGGCGCGCAGGGTAGGGCACGCCGGCCGGTTCCGCTCGCCCGGAGGCGTGCCCCCGAGGCCGCGTCTATCGTGATCCGGGGGGTATCGCCGGTCCACCGCCTCGCGACCCTGGAGGCATGCATGCTGTCCATGCGCCAACGCTTCGCGGTCGTGGGAGCCGCGACCGCGACACTGACCCTGCTGGCGGCGGGTCTGCCGGCCGTGGCGACCGCCGACGGCGATCCCGGCCTGTCCCGCTTCTACGGCCAGAAGGTCACCTGGACGGCCTGCAAGGGCGACGGTATGCCCGACGATCTGCAGTGCGGCAAGGTCACCGTCCCGCTGGACTACGCGAGGCCCGACCGCGGCACACTCGACCTGGCGCTGGCCCGCTACCGGGCGACGGGCGACTCACGGGGTTCGGTGCTGTTGAACTTCGGCGGTCCCGGCGGCGCGGGGGTCCCCCAGCTCGCCGCGGACGGCAAGGACTTCATGGGTCTGACGAACGGCTACGACGTCGTGACCTTCGACCCCCGCGGCGTCGGCCGGTCCTCGCCCGTCAGCTGCGGCGAGGGTATGGACGAGATCTCCGAGGCGACGGCCGACAGCACCGGCAGCACGGATGTGCAGGCGGCTCTCGAGGTGGTCAAGAAGGCCGCCGACGCCTGCGCCGAGCACTCCGGCGCCGTGCTCCCCCACATCGGCACGGTCAACGCCGCCCGCGACCTGGACGTGATGCGCCAGGCCCTCGGCGACAAGAAACTCAACTACCTCGGCTTCTCCTACGGGACGCGGCTCGGCGCGGTGTACGCGGCCCAGTTCCCCAAGAAGACGGGGCGGATGGTCCTCGACGGTGTCGACACCCTCACCGAGCCGATGACCGAGCAGGGCCTGACAGGCGCCGAGGGCCAGCAGACCGCGCTCGACGACTTCATCACCTGGTGCGCGAAGGACATGGCCTGCCCGTTCGGAGAGGATCCGCGCAGCGCCCGCGAGCAGGTGGTCCAGCTCGTCCACTCGCTCGACGAGGAACCGGTGCCGTCGGACTTCGGCCAGCAGTTCTCCGGCCAGGACCTGGTGGGGGCGATCAGCGAGGCGCTCTACAGCAAGGCGACGTGGCCCCTCCTCGAACAGGCCCTCAACCTGCTGGTCCAGGACGGCGACACCCATGGACTCATGCAGTTGTCCGGTGGCGCCTCCCTGCCCGACACCTCCGCGAGGGCCCGGGAGCCGCAGAAGCGGAACGGCGGGCTCGTCGACGACGAGGACATCCCCCTCGACAACCTCCCCGCCGCCCTGATGGCCATCAACTGCGCCGACGACCCCGACCGGCCCAGCGCCGACCAGGTCACCCGACAGGTCGACAAGCTGCGTGCCGCGTACGAGGAGGCGTCGCCCGTCTTCGGCCAGTACCGGCTCACCCAGGTGCTGATGTGCTACGGCCGCCCGAAGGGCACCGACTACATCCGCGACGAGGTCCGCGACGTACCGAGTTCGAAGATGCTGCTCGTCGGCACCCGCGGCGACCCGGCGACCCCTTACCGCTGGACCCTGGAGACCGCCAAGCGGCTCGGCTCCTCCGCGGTGGTGCTCGACAACAAGGGCGAGGGGCACACCGGGTACGCGTCCTCGAAGTGCGTGCACCGGAAGGTCGACGACTTCCTGCTGTACGGGTCACTGCCGGCCAGCGGCAGCTCCTGCGGCCCGGAGGACGGGAACACCGACTGACCGCCCGCTCCGGCGCGCTGCACCGGCCACCCCACGGCCGGCCGTCCCTCCCTGTGGGGCCGGGTTGCCCCGAACGGCCGAGGCATCCCCCCGGACGGTGACAGAACAGGCGCGGATGAGTAACACAGACAAGTCGGTTACAACCTCTCGTACCCCCCGAAGGTCACTATGGGCAGGCGCCTCCTTCATCCGGCCCGCCGAACCCGCACCCGCACATGACCACAGCAGGGGGAAAACACCGATGCGTATCCGACCCGTCCTCACCCTCTCCGCCGTCGCCGCCGCGCTGCTCCTCGCGGTACCCCAGAGCGGTGCGGCGGCCTCGCCGTCCGGCTCACACGCCTCGAAGGCCGCCGCGCAGCCCAAAAAGTGCTCGGCGAACGCCGTCAGGCTGCGGGCCGAGCAGTCCTCCGACCGGCGCGTGGTGCACCTGCGCGTGACCAACCGGTCGAGCCGCGCCTGCACCGTCGACCGCATCCCCACCGTCACCTTCGGCGACCTCGACGGCGCGGCCCTGCCGAAGCCCGCCGGACAGAGCGCTCCGTACCGGATCGCCGCGGGCAGGACGGCGTACGCGTCCGTGCGGACGATCGCCGACCAGTCCGACCCGGACGCCCGCCGGGTCCGTTCGATCACCGCCTCGGCCGATCCCTCGCTCTTCGGGCGTACCTTCACCGCGCGCGAGCTGGGCGCCGGTTCGGCCGTCCTGGTGTGGGAGCCGGTCACGACCTGGTGGAAGCCGTCCGCGGCCGCCGCCGACAGGGTGCTCGGCCTCCGCTGAGCGGCACCCCTCCGGGAGGTACGCGTACGCGTGCTCGCGCGGCGCGGGGACCCGGGGCCGTCCGTCGCCGCCGATCGCCGGCCCCATGATCCGGGGCTGTTCCGATCGGCGGCATGCGTCCCCATGGGTTTGACTCATGCTGTGCGCCGGATGCTCTCGCTGCTGCTCGTCGCCCTCGGTGCGGCCGGGGCGCTGGTCCTCGTCCGCGGTGTCTCGGCGTGGTGGTGGTGCGCGGCGGGCCCGCTGCTGGCGCTGACCGCGCTCGGTGGCTGGGACCTGGGGCAGCGACGTCACTCCGTGCTGCGCAACCATCCCCTGCTCGGCCATCTCCGCTTCCTCCTGGAGGCGCTGCGGGCGAGGCTCCAGCCGTACGTCGTCGAGCGGAACCACGACGGGCGGCCCTACGACCGCCGGGTGCGCGCCCTCGTGTACGAGCGTGCCAAGGGCGTCGAGGCGGAGGAGCCGTTCGGAACCGAGCGTGACGTGTACGCGGACGGCCATGAGTTCCTGGAACCGTCGATGCGCCCGGTCGAGGTGCCGGACGAGCCGCCCGTCGTCCGCGTCGGCGGCCCCGACTGCACCCAGCCGTACGACATGGCTCTGCTCAACGTCTCCGCGCTGAGCTTCGGAGCCCTCTCGTCGAACGCGATCATGGCACTCAACCGCGGCGCGGCGCTGGGGCGTTTCGCCCACGACACCGGCGAGGGCGGCCTGTCGGACCACCATCTGCGGGGCGGCGGCGACCTCGTCTGGGAGATCGGCACGGGGTACTTCGGCTGCCGCACCCCCGACGGGGACTTCGAGGCGCGGGAGTTCGCGGACAAGGCCGCCCTGCCCGAGGTGAAATGCGTGTCGCTGAAACTCTCCCAGGGGGCGGAGCCAGGGATCGGCGGGGTCCTGCCGGGGGCGAAGGTGAGCGCCGAGATCGCCCGGGCGCGCGATGTCCCCGAGGGCGAGACCGTGGTGTCGCCGCCGGACCACCGGGTCTTCTCGACCCCGCGGGAGCTGGTGCGGTTCATCGCGCGGATGCGGGAGCTGGCGGGCGGCAAGCCGACCGGCTTCAAACTCTGCGTCGGCTCACGGCGGCAGTTCCTGGCCGTCTGCAAGGCGATGCTCGCCGAGGGCGTGACGCCCGACTTCATCGTGGTGGACGGTTCGGAGGGCGGCACCGGGGCCGCGCCCCCGGAGTTCGCCGGCACCCTCGGCACGCCTCTGACCGAGGGCCTGATCACGGTGCACAACGCGCTGGTCGGCACCGGGCTGCGCGACCATGTCCGGATCGGGGCGAGCGGCAAGGTCGCCACCGGCTCGGACATCGTCAAACGCCTCCTCCAGGGCGCCGACTACACCAACGCGGCCCGGGCGATGATGTTCGCCGTCGGCTGTCTCCAGGCTCAGCGCTGCCACACCAACACCTGTCCGGTGGGCGTGGCGACCCAGGACCCCCGGCGCGTCCGCGCGCTGGACGTGGCCGACAAGTCCGAGCGGGTGCACCGCTATCAGCGGGCGACCGTACGCAGCGCGAGCCGGATCATGGCCGCGATGGGCGTACGGGATCCGGGCGACCTCACGCCCCACCGTCTGCTGCGGCGTGTCGGGCCCACGGCCGTACGGTCGTACGCGGAACTCTACGAGTGGCTCGCGCCCGGGGTGCTGCTCGCCGAGCCGCCCCGGTCGTGGGGCGCGGACTGGGCCGCCGCCGATCCGGACTCCTTCTGAGCCCGAGACGTGAATCCGGGCGGTCCCGCCGAGGAACGGCGACGCGGGTCGTGTTTCGGAGGACCGCGAAAGGTATCCATCGCGGGGGTACTGCGTTATCGATCTCTCCGGCGGACAATGGATCACAGGGACGGAACGGTCCGAGCTGTCGTCGGAGGGGTGCGCACCGCGTGAGTGAGCTGTTGGGTGTGGCGGTACTGGGTGCCGGACACATGGGAGCGGACCATATACGTCGTATCGACCAGGTAGTGAGCGGCGCCAGAGTCGCCGCCGTGGCGGATCCCGACACCGATCGCGCCGGGAAAGCGGTGGCGGGCATCGACGGTGTGTCGGTCCATGCCGAGACGGAGGCCGCGCTCGACGCGCCCGGCGTACGGGCCGTACTGATCGCCTCCCCGGGCCCCGCGCACGAGGAGGCCCTGCTCGCGGCCTTCGCGCGCGGTCTGCCGGTGCTGTGCGAGAAGCCGCTGGTGCCGGAGTCGGGCGGGGCGCTACGTGTGATGGAGGCTGAGGTGCGGCTCGGGCGGCGGCTGGCGCAGGTCGGGTTCATGCGCCGGTACGACGCCGAGTACCAGCGGCTCAAGGCCCTGCTGGACAGCGGCCGGCTGGGCCGGCCGCTGATGCTGCACTGCACGCACCGCAATGTCGCCTCGCCGCCCGGCTTCACCTCGGCGATGCTGGTGAACAGCTCCGTCTCGCACGAGATCGACGCGGCGCGCTGGCTGCTGGGCCAGGAGCTCACGGCGGTGACCGTGCTGCGCCCCGAGCCTTCCACGAACGCGCCCGAGGGGCTGATCGATCCCCAGTTCGTCCTGTTCGAGACGGCCGGCGGCGCCCTGGTCGACGTCGAGGTGTTCGTGAACTCCGGCTTCGGATACCAGGTGGCGTGCGAGGCGGTCTGCGAGTCGGGGAGCGCGCGGATCGGGGACGGGCACTCCATGGTCGTGACGACGGCGGGCGGCACGCACGAGGAGGTGGCGCAGGACTATCTCGTACGGTTCGCCGACGCCTACGACCGTGAGGTGCAGGCGTGGGCGGACGCCACCCGGGCCGGCCGGGTCACCGGGCCCGGCGTCTGGGACGGGTACGCGGCGTCCGCCGTCGCCGAGGCGGGAGTCCGGGCGCTGGAGAGCGGCGGCCGGGTGACCGTCGAACTCGCCCCGCGCCCGGACCTCTACGCCTGATCAGCCACTGACGCTCGCGGCGCCCGTCTCGATGTGCCCGGTGAAGCGGCGCGACCAGCTCGCGTCGGAGCCGACCGTGATCGTGAAGTCGTACCACCCGTTCTGGTACGCCACCGCGTTGAAGTAGTCCTCCGTCGCGCCGCCCGCGGCGACGGTGTACGTCCAGGGGCCGTCGGTCCGGTAGTGGTTCGAGGTGACGGTGAACGTCACCGCGGAGGCGGAGGAGTTGGTCATCCTGAAGTAGACGGCCGTCTTTCCGGTACCGGGCTCGGTCGCGTACCGCACGCCGACCTCGGCCGACTTGCCCGCCTTCGTCGCGTCGCCCTTGAAGCGGCGCAGGAAGCGGTTGGGGCCGGTCATCGAGAAGTCGTACTTTCCGTCGCCGTAGCCCGAGCCGATGTTGAAGGAATCGGAGGCGGTGCCGCCCGCGTCGACGGTGTACTGCCAGGGCGCGGTGTCCCGGTAGGCGTTCGGGTGGATGGAGAAGTGCGCGGCGCTCTTGGCGGGGGCGCCCTGGTTGGCCACGGTGAACCAGGCGAGGATCTTGCCGCTCGCGCCGAACTCCAGGTGGTCCAGGTAGCCGTTGGGCTGGTACGGCAGCGCGCGGGCGGGCCGGGTGCCGGGTTCCTGGACGGGCAGCGCGTTGGTGGTGGGCACCGGGTTGGGCAGCGGGCCGCAGATGGCGTACCCGATGACGCTCGTGGCGGGCAGCGCGGCGGTGCCGTGGACGGGGTGCGCGAAGTCGAAGACGCCGGTCAGGTCGCCGGTGACCCTGCGCCGCCAGGCACTGATGTTGGGGCAGGCCGCGGGCTTGCCGAGGGCGTTGGTCCAGGTCTCCAGGAAGCGCAGGACCGAGGTGTGGTCGAAGACCTCCGAGGAGACCCAGCCGCCGCGTGTCCAGGGCGAGACGACCAGCATGGGAACCCGGAAGCCGAAGCCGTACGGGACGCCGTTCAGGTACTCGCCCGCGGTGCCGGCGGGCGGCGCGGGCGGCGGGACGTGGTCGAAGAAGCCGTCGTTCTCGTCGTAGTTGAGGAACAGGACGGTGGAGTCGAAGACGTTCGCGTCGGCGGCGAGCGCCTTGTACACCAGGTCGACGAAATGGGCGCCGTCGCCGGGTGGGGCGTACGGGTGCTCCGAGAAGGCCTGGTTGGCGACCACCCAGGACACCTGGGGCAGGGTGCCGGCGACGACGTCGGCCTTGATGGCAGCCGCGATGTCGTCGGGCGTGGAGCCTGTGACCTTGGGGACGGAGGCCATGCCGCGGTCGTACAGCGGGTCGCCGGCCTTGGCGGCGGCGAACTTCTTGAAGTAGGCGCAGCCGTTGTCGCCGTAGTTGTCCTGGGCGTTCTGGTAGACCTTCCAGCTCACACCGGCCGCCTGGAGCGCCTCGGCGTAGTTCTGCCAGGTCAGTCCGGACTCGTCGCCGCCGTCGTAGCTGGAGCCGTCGACCTTGCCGCTCCACAGGAAGGTGCGGTTGGGTCCGGTTGCGCTGAGTGTGGAGCAGAAGTAGGCGTCGCAGATGGTGTAGTTGTCGGCGAGCGCGTAGTGGAACGGGATGTCGGAACGGTCGAGGTAGCCGAGCGACCGGGCGTTGCCGACGCCCGAGACCCAGTTGTCGAGCCGCCCCTTGTTCCAGGCGGAGTGCTGCGAGGACCAGGAGTGCGGAAGGTCGCCGCTGCACTGCGCGAGGGTCTCGCCGTCCTTGCCGCCCGCCGCGGGCGTGGAGCTGAGCTTCCACGGGTACTGCCTGCCCAGGCCGTTCGGCTGGTTGAAGACCGAGTACCCGCCGGACAGCGTGATACCGCTGCGGTCGTCGAAGCCACGGACGCCCTTGAGGCGGCCGAAGTAGTGGTCGAAACTGCGGTTCTCCTGCATGAGGATGACGACGTGCTGTACGTCCGAGATCGTGCCGGTCG
Organism: Streptomyces sp. NPDC002935; assembly: GCF_040611295.1. Classification (NCBI taxonomy): domain Bacteria; kingdom Bacillati; phylum Actinomycetota; class Actinomycetes; order Kitasatosporales; family Streptomycetaceae; genus Streptomyces; species Streptomyces sp. NPDC002935. The sequence goes on along the minus strand of NZ_JBEXNW010000025.1, from coordinate 62,359 downwards.
CCGTTGCCGCGGTGGCCGCGGCAGCCGCTGGACGCAAGCCGACGCCCAGCGCGGCTCCCGCCGCCACGGATGCGCCGAACCCCACGAAGCCTCTTCGGCTGATCGGTGTCATTCGCCCGCCCTGGTCAACTGGAGTGCCCCTGCGGCACGCCGCAGGAAAGCGTGCCCGGGGCGACCGTCAGGGGTCGTACCGGTGCGGTGAGGGCGGGTGAACAGCGGTCGAACCTGCCCTTCCGGATCCCGCGGCCGCCCCTTGGCGCTCGCCCGCGGCCGCTCGGTACCGCTTGCGCACCGTTGCTTCGTTACTCCTTATCGCGACCGTGATACTATCTAACGAAGTGCACTTCTCCGTGCTCCGTCCAGCGAGAAGCAGAGGAGCCGGGCAGCCCGCCCGAAAACCCCCACCCCGAGACGAAGAGGCGATGACGTGGCCGCAGACAGTCCGACCGGGACGGGCCCGCGCGACCGGTTCCGCGCGCAGGTACGGCAGGAGGCGAAGACCGCCGCACTGCGCCAGCTGGCCGAGGGCGGCCCGGAAGCGCTGTCGCTCAACGCGATCGCCAAGCAGCTGGGCATGACGGGACCCGCGCTCTACCGCTACTTCGCCGGCCGCGACAGCCTGCTCACCGAGCTCGTCATCGACGCCTACGGGGATCTCGCGTCCACCCTCTCCCGCACCGCCGAGGCCTGGCCCGGGGACGCGGTCGCCCGGCTGACCGACCTGGTCCGGGCCTACCGGGCCTGGGCGCTGGCCGAGCCGCACCGCTACCGCCTGCTCTTCCGGGCCCCGCTTCAGGGCTACGACGCCCAGTCCACGAGCCTGGTCGAGGCCTCGCAGCCCGCCATGACCGTACTCCTGGACGCGGTGCGGGCCGTGGCCGAGCCGAAGGGGCAGATCCCGGAGGAGGCGGCGGCGCAGTTCCGGGAGTGGAGTGAGCGCCACGGCTTCGAGGACGTGTCGGAGGCGGTCGCCGTACGCTCCACGATGTTGTGGGCCCATCTGCACGGCATGGTCGGCCTGGAGATCGAGGGCAACTTCACCTCGATGGGCATCGATCCGCCCTTTCTCTACGAGGCAGAGGTGACGGACTTCGTGCGCTCGCTCCGAGACGGCTCCTGATTCGGTGCCGCGAGGGCTCGCACAAACACCCCTCGAACAGGAGAATGAAAGCCTCGACGAGTCCGCCGACGGACCATCAAGTCACGTACCGCGCCTACGACTTGCTCCTGCGGTACGACTACCGCATCGGGACCACTCGCCCGCTCCGGGAGGACTGCGGCATATACCAGAAGCACGACCGTATCGGGTGTTGCCAAATCCCTTACAGGGCTTCGCGGGCTGTGCGACAGTCGTAACGGTCCTTCCGTCAGCCTAGGTCGAACCGTCCCCGCATCGGAGTACGTCATGCCCTCCCATCTCTCTGCGGACCGCCCCGCCGCTCAGCCGCCCCGGCGCGGCTCGGTCGACGCGCTCATCTCGCAGACGCGCCGTCTGCGCGGTGAGGTGGACGCCGTACGGCGTGAGGCACCCGCCGACGACGAGGACGCGCAGGGACGCTGGCAGCGCGCGCTGTGCAATCTGGCGCTGCATCAACTGAACGATCTGGACGAGCACTTGGCCCAGTTGCGGGACGGGCCGCAGGCCGTGCCCGTCCAGCCCACCGCCGCCCCCGCGGCCCGGACCGTGCCGGCCGCACCCCGGCACGGCTCACTGCTCAGCCGGGTCGGCAGCGCCGAGTGGAACCTGCTGACGGACGCGGCCAGTTGGTCCGGTGAGCTCTATCAGATCCTGGGCCGTGACGCCGCCGCTCCCCCGCTCACGCTCGACGAACTGCCCTCGCTGGTGCTCGACGAGGACCGGCCGATGCTGACGGCGATGGTCACCGACTGCCTCATCGACGCCAAGCCCATCGACGGGGAGTTCCGTATCGTGCGCCCCGACGGCGGAGTGCGGACCGTGCACATGATGGGTGAGCCCGTGCTCGACACCAACGGCAGCACCGCCTCGATGTGGGCCGTGCTCCGTGATGTCAGCGAACTGCGCCGCACCCAGCGGACGGTGGGCGAGACCCGTGAATCGCTCCGGCGTCAGCAGCATGTCGCACAGACCGAGCACCGGCTCGCGGTCGAACTCCAGGAGGCCGTACTGCCGCCCTGGCGTGGCTCCCTGCGGTTCCCGCGCCAAGGACCCCGCGCACTGGACGTGGCCGCCCACTATCTGCCGTCCTCGAGCAGCGCGCTGATCGGCGGCAACTGGTACGACGCCCTCGAACTACCCGACAGGGAAACCCTGTTGAGCGTCGGCGACCTCACCGGCCACGGGGTCACCGTGACCTCGGGGATGGCGATGCTGCTGGGCGCCCTGCGTGGCATGGCCGTGGCCGGCACCCAGCCGGGTCAGCTCCTTTCCTGGCTCAATCAATTGCTCGATGCCACCGTCCAGCCCGCCCTGGGCAGCGCCGTCTGCTGCCGCTACCGTCCCGCGACCCGCACCCTGAGCTGGGCACAGGCAGGACACCCCGCCCCGCTGCTCTTCCGAGGCGGGACGGGGCGTGCGCTGGCCGCACCGGACGGCGTACTGCTCGGAGCCACTTCCGGTGCCGTCTACGGGCAGGCCGAAGAGACCCTCCACGTCGGCGACCTGCTGCTCCTGCACACCGAGGGACTGGTGCCCCGGCGATCAGGGTCAGCCCCCCACCCGGGCGAAGCCGGGAGCCGGGGAGGAACGGCGGCCGTCCAGAGTCTGCTCGACCTGGCCCCGCGCTTCGGCGAGGCCCGAACGGCCCAGGACTGTGTACGGATGGTTGTCGAGGAATTCGGCGAGACCGAGCGCGAGGACGACGCCTGCGTGCTCATCGCCCGGATCGGGTCATGATGTCGGAGGCCGATGACGCCGGAGGCGGACGGTACCGAGAGTTGGCCAGGGATCGGCGAGTCGATCAGGATCGGCATCGGTCCATGACGGCTGACCCCTTTGTCAGCCCAACGGCGCCGGCACGTCGCGGCGCGACCCGCTCCGACCCGAACACCGACCGGCGCAGAGGACGCAGGCTTCCTAGGCCCGCGCGCTGCTGCCCCTGGGCTTCAACGAACCCTTCGGCAGCGCGAGTTTGATCTCCTCACGCAGATCGCTGATCTTCGGATAGCTGGAGTACTGCCCGGTGAGCCGGTACATCTCGCGCAACCGGTCCCAGGTGCGATGGGAGGAGTTGGTACCCATCGACGTCAGGGCCAGTCGCGCGTACCGGTCGGCCTGCTCGGGGTCGTCGGCGATGAAGCAGGCCGACGCGAGGGAGATGTGGTCGAAGATCTTCGACCTGTCCCGGCCCGACTCCCGTAGCTTCAGCGCCTCCTTGGCATGACGCTGCGCGGTGGCCGCCGCGGCCGGCTCGTGCTCGGCGAGGGTGCGGTAGGCGAGAGCCTGCATTCCGTGCATGTCGGCCTCGTCGAACAACTGCATCCAACTGGGCGGAGGTACGTCACCGCGGTCGGAGACGAACAGGTCCTCCGCCACACCGAGGGTGCGCCGCATGGCCTGGCCCTTGCCCATGGACGCCTGCGCCCAGGCCTCGATGGTGTGGAGCATGGCCTGGGTGCGGGGCAACACCTCCTCGCCGGAACCGGACTTGGCGAGTTTCATCAGGTCGAGTGCGTCGTCGGGCCGGCCCAGGTGCACCATCTGGCGAGCCGCCCGGGAGAGCGCCTCCCCCGCACGGGGCCGGTCGCCGCCCTCTCGGGCCGCGTGGGCGGCGATGACGAAGTACTTCTGAGCCGTGGGCTCCAGGCCGACGTCGTGCGACATCCAGCCCGCGAGGACGGCGAGGTTGGCGGCGACGCCCCACAGGCGTCGCTGGAGATGGTCGGGGTGCCGGTAGGAGAGCATGCCTCCCACTTCGTTGAGCTGGCCCACCACGGCCTTGCGTTGCAGCCCGCCGCCGCGGGCCGCGTCCCAGGCCCGGAACACCTCGACGGAGCGCTCCAGTTCCTCGATCTCCTGCGACCCGATGGGGGCGGCCTCATAGCGGTCGAACCCGGCGGAGTCGGCGTGCAGGGGGTCTTCGAACTGTGGAGCGTCGGCCGTCAGGGCCGGATCGGTGTGCAGCCAGTCGTGCATGGCAGTGCTGAGTGCGGATCCCGCGGCGAGCGCGGCACCCGCGCCCACCAAGCCGCGTCGGTTGAGCATGAGGTCCATTCCCGTGAATTCGGTGAGGACCAAGGCAGTCCGCTCGGGCGCCCACGGCACTCCGTCGGGATGTTCCACACTCCCGCCGCCTTGCCGTTTCCCCGTGCGCCCGTGCCTGACCAGACCGAGGTCCTCGATGGTCACGACACGGCCGAGACGCTCGGTGAACAGAGCCGCCAGCACCCGCGGCACCGGATCGCGCGGGATCTCTCCCATGTCGATCCACCGCCGCACCCGCGAGGTGTCGGTCGCCAGCTGGGGATGGCCCATGGCCGCCGCCTGCCGGTTGACCATTCTCGCGAGTTCGCCCTTGGACCAGCCGGCCAGGCCGAACAGGTCCGAAAGGCGGGAGTTGGGTTGTCCGTTCACGTCAAGCCCCCAGGTTCTCGGCTGATTCGACAGTAACCGCCTGTCAGTTGCTGAGCGACTATTCGCCAGGGTTCGCCAGGGTGCGCCAGATGGTGTGCCAGTGGACGACGGGTGTCAGGTAGGAACGCGCCACCCCGACCCGGTTGCCAGGGACATTCCCCAGGATGAACCAGGGCGGCCGGGGCGGGCAGCGCGGCAACTTGCAGGCACACGAAGGGATCTGTTTCGCCCATGTACACAGCATCGTCCTCCGTGTCCGCTCCGCCCCGGTCGTTGCACTCCCGCCCGGTGGGCAGCGGCCCTTACCTCGACCCCGCGCGTCAGGCGGCCCCCGTGCTCGGTGCCGGCCGGACGCGGCGCGTGCCGGGGCTCGGCACCCAACCGCTCAGCGGGAGACTCGACTTGTCCGGCCCCCAGGGCGCCCAGCTGCGCACGGCGATCGCGTCGGTGCACCGGATCTGTCCGGAGTTCGCTCCGGTCCAGGTACTGCGCCGCAGCGGACGCTCCGTACTCCTCGTCGGCACGACGGGGCGCAGCACGGCCGTCGCCAAGTGTTTACTGGACCACTCCCCCGTCTGGGCCGAGCGGATCCGGCATGAAATAGCGGCCTACCGCTCGTTCGTCCGGCAGCGCCCGCCCGTTCGGGTGCCCCGGCTGATCGCGGCGGACCCGGACAACTGCACGCTGGTGATCGAGCGCATGCCGGGCAGGGTGGCCGCGCTCCACCGGCACCCGGCCGAGGCCCCGCCCCGCGCGGACATCCGCGCCGCGCTGGGCGCCATCTGCCGGCTGAACGCGTGGCGGCCACCGGCGGGGACCTTCAACGCCCCGCTGGACTACGCTGAACGGATCTCCCGCTTCCATGAGCTGGGGCTGCTCACGGACCGGGACATGGGCGATCTGCAGAAGCTGGTGCACGGCATCGCCTCTTCGTCCGGCCGCCAGGGCATGGGCCAGTTCTGCCACGGCGACGCCCTCCTGTCGAACATGCTCCTCTCACCGGCCGGTCCAGTGCTGGTGGATTGGGAGCACGCGGGCTGGTATCTCCCGGGCTACGACCTGGCGACGCTGTGGGCGGTCCTCGGTGACGCTCCCGTGGCGCGCCGTCAGATCAGCCAGCTCGCGCAGTCGGCCGGCCCGGCGGCACGGGACGCGTTCCTGGTGAACCTGATGATCGTACTGACGCGCGAGATCCGTACGTACGAGATGGCCGTGCAGCGTTCCATGCACGACACGGCCCCGGCGGCAGCGGGCCCGGCCCACCCGGCTGCTGCGCCGTCCGGCGAGGAACAGCGGCTGCTGCTGAGGCGGCTGCACGACGACTGTCAGCTGGCCCGTCGGGCCGTTCGCGCGGCGGTCGGCACTCGCTGAAGGGGGACGGAGGTCCGCGGTAGCGCCCAGGACAGGGGCGCACCGCGGGCCTCCTTCATGTCCGATCCGGGCGCCCACTGTTCGAGGCATTGGTCCACACCACTGACGCCCCGCAGGCCGGGAGGCCGCCGCCACGAAACCCCCTTCGCCCCGCGCTGACATGGGAAATCGCCGTCCTCTGGGCATGATTGACGGATCGTCGGAGAGCCGGTAGCACTGACGCGTTCGGCCCTCCCACGCCCCACCGCGCCCGACCGTCCCAGGAGGCTGCATTGCACTGGTCCGCCACCGAACCCAAGGGCACCACCGGGCACAGACGCGCGCGCAGGACCGCGGGAGCCGTCGCCTCGGCGGCGCTGCTGCTGCCACTGCTCGGCGCGGCCCCTTCGAGCTCCGCCGAGGAGGCACCCGCGACCGGTTTGCAGCGGGCCTTCGCCGCCGCGGCCACCGAGTACCACGTACCGCAGAGCGTGCTGCTCGCCGTGTCCTATCTGCAGTCCCGCTGGGACTCACACGCCGGTGCGCCGAGCGTCAGCGGCGGCTACGGTCCCCTGCATCTGACCGACGCCCGGACCGCGGTCGCCGAGGCTCCGCACCACGGCGACGGCACCGAGGACGCCCGCGGCGACAGCTCGCGGCCGGCCCTCCTGCCCGACACGAAGGCACCGGCCGACTCCGAACTCCCGGCCCGGCTCACGACATTGACGAAGGCGGCCGACCTCACCGGCCTGCCGGCACAGCGGCTGCGCACCGACGCGGCGGCGAACATCGCGGGCGGCGCCGCCCTTCTCGCCGCCGCCCAGCGAGACCTCGGCGAACCCCTGAGCGACGACGCCGCCGACTGGTACGGGGCGGTGGCGCGCTTCTCGGGAGCGGACGACGCCGCCACCGCGGCGGCCTACGCCGACGACGTGTACGAGGTGATGCGCGCCGGCGAGAAGCGCACCACGGACACGGGCCAGCAGGTGGCCCTCGCCGCTCTGCCAGGGCTGAGCCCCGACACCGCGCAGCTCCGCCGTACGGGACTGCGGACGGCCTCCGCCGAGGGCACGGAGTGCCCGAGGACCGTGTCCTGCGAGTGGATCCCGGCCCCGTACGAGGAGTTCGGCGAGGGCGACTACGGCAACCACGACCTGGGCGACCGGCCCACGTCGCAGAGCATCAAGTACATCGTCATCCATGACACGGAAGGCACCTGGGACGGTGTGCTGAACCTCGTCCAGGACCCGACCTATGTGTCGTGGAACTACACCCTGCGCTCGACCGACGGGCACATCGCCCAGCATGTGAAGGCCAAGGACGTGGCCTGGCACGCGGGCAACTGGTACATCAACGCGAAGTCCATCGGCCTGGAGCACGAGGGCTTCCTCACCTCGCCCGACGCCTGGTACACGGAGGAGATGTACCGGGCCTCGGCCCGCCTGGTGAGGTACCTCTCCAGGAAGTACGCCATCCCGCTGGACCGGCAGCACATCCTCGGGCACGACAACGTACCGGGCCCCACGACCTCCACCATTCCGGGCATGCACACGGACCCGGGCCCGTACTGGGACTGGCAGCACTACTTCACCCTCCTCGGACACCCCTTCCACCGCACGTTCCACAAGGGCGGCGGACTGGTGACCGTCCTGCCCGACTTCGACGCGAACCAGCCGGTGTACACGGGCTGCGTCACCAAGGGCGAGCCCTGCGCTGCACACGGTTCGAGCGAGGTGCGGCTCTACTCCCAGCCGGACGAGAGTTCGCCGCTCGTCAAGGACATCGGCCTGTACCCGAAGGGCGACGCCTCGACGACCGGCGTGAACGACGTGGCCTCGCGCGTCTCCACCGGGCAGCGGTACGCGCTCGCCGGACAGGACGGCGACTGGACGGCGATCTGGTACCTGGGCCAGAAGGCCTGGTTCAAGAACCCGAGGAAGCAGCCGACGGCGGTGAAGGCGTCGGGGCCCGCCGTGACGCCCAAGGACGGGCTGGCGGAGATCCCCGTGTACGGAAGGGCGTACCCGGAGAAGGAGGCGTACCCGGCGGGCGTGCCCGTCCAGGCCGTCTCACCCCTGCCGTACAAGGTGCTCGCGGGTCAGCGGTACGCGGCCGGTGACAAGGTGCCCGGCGAGTACTTCTACGCGCCGACCTTCGACACGGCGCCGCACAGGGTCGTGATCGGTACGGACCTGTACTACGAGATCCAGTTCGGGCACCGAGTGGCGTTCGTGCGGGCCGCGGACGTGGACCTGGTTCCCTAGCAGGTCCGACGGCTCGGCAGCCGGGTCCGCGCAAGCGGGCCCGGTTCCGTCCGTCGGCGACGACAATGACACGGGCAACCGACCAGGGAAAGTGCCGCCTACGACAGGTTCGACCGCGGTAGTGCCAGTTAACGACATGTAACCGCGCGCCCGGACCCTGTGCGGTGAGATGGGCCGTTCACGGTAAGCGGCACACCTGGGGCAGGCATGGGCGATTTCGTCAAAGAGACTTCAACGCGGCCCGCCCATGTGGCGGACCCACAGCAGTGTCGATGCGGTGCCGAACCGCACGACAGCGCACCGGAAGGGGCCGAGGAAAGGTTTCGGGGTCTGCTGGAGGCGGCGCCGGACGCCATGGTCATCGTCGACGACACCGGCATCATCAGACTCGTCAACGCCCAGACCGAAGCCCTCTTCGGATACAAACGCGAAGAACTCCTCGGCCACCCCGTCGAACTCCTCGTACCCGGCCGCTTCCGCGCCCACCACCACCAGCACCGCGACGGCTACGCCGACAACCGCCAAGTCCGCCCCATGGGCGCCGAACTCGAACTCCACGGCCTCCGCAAGGACGGCACCGAATTCCCCGTCGAGATCAGCCTCAGCCCCCTCGAAACCGCCGACGGTCTCCTCGTCTCCGCCGCCGTCCGCGACGTCAGCGACCGCAAGGCCGCCGAGGAAAGGTTTCGGGGTCTGCTGGAGGCGGCGCCGGACGCCATGGTCATCGTCGACGACACCGGCATCATCAGACTCGTCAACGCCCAGACCGAAGCCCTCTTCGGATACAAACGCGAAGAACTCCTCGGCCACCCCGTCGAACTCCTCGTACCCGGCCGCTTCCGCGCCCACCACCACCAGCACCGCGACGGCTACGCCGACAACCGCCAAGTCCGCCCCATGGGCGCCGAACTCGAACTCCACGGCCTCCGCAAGGACGGCACCGAATTCCCCGTCGAGATCAGCCTCAGCCCCCTCGAAACCGCCGACGGTCTCCTCGTCTCCGCCGCCGTCCGCGACGTCAGCGACCGCAAGCGCGCCGAGGCCCGGATCAACGAACTCGCCGGTCTGGTGGAGTCCTCCCAGGACGCGATCCTCGCCAAGACCCTGGACGGCCACATCACGTACTGGAACGCGGCGGCCCAGCGGCTGTACGGCTACAGCCGGGCCGAGGTGATGGGCAGGCACGTGTCGCTGCTCGCCACGACCGAGCGGCGGGACGAGATCGACCTGCTCCTGGACCGGCTGCGCAGCGGTGAGAAGGTCGAGCACTTCGAGACACTGCGGCTGACCCGCTCGGGCGCCCTGCTGGACGTGGACATCACGCTGTGGCCCACCCGCGCCCCGGACGGCTCGGTCGTCGGTGCGTGCGCCATCGTCCGGGACATCAGCGACCGCAAGAAGGCCGAGGCGGAGCTGACCTTCCTCTACGAGCAGCAGCGGCACATCGCCCTCACTCTCCAGCGCAGCCTCATGGGCACCCCGCCCGCCATTCCCGGTCTGACCACCGCGAGCCGCTACCGGCCCGCCACGCAGGGAGCCGGGGTGGGCGGCGACTGGTTCGACCTGATCCCGCTCGGAGCCGGCCGGGTCGGGGTGTTGATCGGCGATGTGATGGGCCGCGGTCTGGACGCCGCCGCCGTGATGGGTCAGCTGCGGTCGGCCGCGCACGCCCTGGCCAAGACCGGTATGCAGCCCCGCCAGCTGATGCAGGCCCTGGAGGCCGTGGTCGGCGATCTGGACGTGCCCGACCAGCTCGTGACCTGCTGCTATCTGGTCATCTCCGCCGACGCCGGCGAAGTGACGGTCTGCTCGGCCGGACATCTGCCGACGCTGGTGGCCACGCCCGGCGTCGGCACCAGGCCGCTCCCCGCACCCGTGAACGCGCCCCTCGGTGTCGGCGGCATCCTCTACGAGCAGGCGACCTCGGTGATACCGCCCGGGGCGACGCTCGTCCTGTACACCGACGGTCTCATCGAGACGCCCGGCAGCGACATCGAGGACCAGCTGGCCCAGCTCACCGACACCCTGGCGGCCCTGTTCGCGACCGCGCCCGATCTGGAGAAGGCCGCCGACCATGTGCTGAGCGCCCTGCTGCCGGACGCCGACGGGCACAACGACGACGTCACGCTCCTGCTCACCCGGCTCCCCGACGGGCCCCTGGCCACCGTCAGCACCGACCTGCCCGCGGCGCCCGAATCGGTGCCGGAGGGCCGCGCCTTCCTCAGCAAGGCCCTGACCACATGGAACTGCGCGCCCACCGCGGACGACGCCCGGCTCCTGCTCTCCGAGATCCTCACCAACGCCGTCCAGCACGCCCAGGGGCCCATCGGCCTGCACCTGTGCCGGACCGCCACCGATCTGACCGTGGAGATCAGCGATCGCAGCCCGCATCTGCCGCAGCCCCGGTCGGCCACCCAGGACGAGGAGTCGGGACGGGGACTGATCCTGGTCCGGGCGCTCGCCGACGACTGGGGTGTACGTCCCACCGACACGGGCAAGACCACGTGGTTCACCCTCAAACTGTGATGCCAGGTGGGGTGTTCGGCCTCAGCCCTGCTGGAAGAGTTCCGCCGGGAGCGGCTTCAGCAGGGCGTACAGGTCGTCCGTGATCGGACGGTCCCAGGCGGCGATGGTCACCAGGACGTTGTCGCTGCGGTCGAACTGGACGCAGGAGATACGGGTCTCGGAGAGCTTCAGCCGGCGCACGATCAGCAGGTTGTCGCCCTGCATCACCGGCATGTCCTCGGTCCCGGTGACGGTGACCTCCTCGTCGTTCTCCAACGCGATGAGGAGCTGGGCCACCTCGAAGGGGACCTCGCCCTCGGCGACGTCACGGGCCTGGGATCCCTCGGGCAGGTTGCCGATGATCATCGCGGGACCGCGGCCGCCGAACAGGTCGTAGCGCAGGAAGACGCCCTGGCAGCTGCCGTCGGGGGCGGGCAGCAGGCCCGCGCCGAGATTGCCGGGCCAGTCGCCCGGATCCATGGCCAGAACGTCGAAGTCGGGCCCGGCGGGCGTGGCGCTGCGGCGGCGGAGGAAGGACATGCCGCAATGGTACGTGCACGGGCGTGGACCGGGCCCCGCGGGCGCAGCCCGTGCGGGGCCGGGACAGCGGCCGGCCCGCGTCAGGAAGTGGCCTGTTCCCGCAGCGCCGCCGGCAGCCCCGTGCGGTCCGTGCCGACCTTGCGGTAGACCGCCGACAGGAGCCGGGCGACGGCCTGCTCGTCGATGTGCAGTTCCTCGGCGACCTGGGCCGGGGTCCGGCCCCGCGCGGTGAGTGCGGCGGCGGTGCGCTCGCGGGCAGTCAGGATGTCCGTCTCGGTGCTGTGCAGGCGGCGCGGCCGCAGCCCCGCCGCCACCACCCCTTCACGCGCCTCTTCGATCAGCCCGTCGGCACCGCACCGGACGGCCGCGTCGAGACCGCGGTGGAGCTGCTCTGCGGCTTCCTTGGGACGTCCGGCGCGGCGCAGTTCGGTGCCCAGGGCGACCAGGGCGCAGGCCAGTTCGTAGGCCGCCGGGGAGCGCTCCAGATGGCTCACGGACTCTTCGAGGAGCTGGACGCGGGCCGGGCCCGGGGAGACCTCGGCGGCGACGCGCAGGGCCTGGCCGATCGCGGAGGGGGCGCCGTACTGGCGGGCGCGGTTCACCGCTTCGAGTGCCGTGGCGACAGCGCGCTCCGGGTCGTCGTGGCTCTCGGCGCGGGCGAGGTGGAGCTGCCAGGGGCACCAGGCGGGGTTGCGCATGCCGCGCGGGTCGAGCCGACGTCCGGCGGCCGCGAGCTCGGTGGCGGCGTCCTCGGTGAGGCCGCGGGCGAGCAGGAGTTCGCCGTACACGGTCTGGGCGTCCGGGAAGGTCACGGCGGCCGGGAAGGGGGCGCGGAACGCGTAGTCCTCGCCGGTCCGCGTGGCCTCCTCGACCCGGCCGCGGGCGAGCAGGACCTGGATGAGGGTGCCCACGGCGTACCAGTGGACGGGTGTGCCGGGCCCGACGCGTTCGGCGAACCTGAGGCCGGCGCGGACGAAGTCCTCGGCTTCGGCGAGACGGCCGCGGCGGAAGCGGACGTATCCGAGGATCGTGTAGCCGAAGGAGAGGTGGGCGCCGTGCCAGCCCTGGGATTCGAAGTCGGCGATGCCGGTGGCGAAGAGTTCCTCGGTGCGGCCCGGCCGGTCGGCGTACATGAAGGTCATGGCGACCAGGACCGGGACCTCGAAGCCGCGGTCGGCCTCGGCCCAGCCGAGGCCGCCGGCCAGGGCGCGGTCGGCGTGGTGGAGGGCGATGTGGGCGGGTTCGCCGCGCAGGGTGGCGTCCCAGGCGCGCAGCCCGATGACATAGCGCTCGGTGAGGTCGTGGCCGGTGAGCCGGTCGGCGAGCCGGGCCAGGCGGCGGGAGCGCGAGGGCGAGTCGGGTTCGTCGGCGCGGAAGGCGTCCCACATGAACTGCTCGGACTGCATGCGCAGCCGTACCCGGGCGTCGCCGGTGACCCGGATCTCGCGGGCGAGGGTCTCGGAGGCCTCGGCGAGGCGGTCGCTGTGCGCGAGGACCTGGGAGAGGCGGTAGACGATGTTGTGGCGCAGCTCCGGATCGGCGATGGGCTCTTCGAGGGCGGCGCGCAGATGGTTGACCGTGGTCGCCGGTTCGGTGAGCAGGGACGCGCAGCCCAGTTCGTACAGGACGGCGGCGCGGTCCTCGATGGGCGGCGGTTCGCGCAGGGCGCGGGCGAGGTAGCTGCGGGCGGCCTCGGGGGCTCCGGCACGCTGGGTCTCGCGGGCCGCGGCGCGCAGCTGCTGGACGATCCAGGTGTCGCCGTCGGGGTGGGTCTCCATGAGGTGCCGGGCGGCGGCGGCCGGGCCGAGGCCTTCGTTGATCACACACCAGGCGGCCTGGCCGTGCAGGGCGACGCGGACGCTGCCGGGGATGTCCCGGTAGACGGCGGTGGCGATGAGGGGGTGGACGAATTCGAGGGGGTCGGCGCCGGTGAGGATGCGGGCGGTGCGCAGGGCGTCGGCCGCGTCGGCGGCCTCCTCGGAGCCGAGGCCCGCGACGGCGGCGGCGAGCGTCGGATGGATCTCCGTGCCGAGCACGGCGCAGGCCCAGGCGAAGCGGACGGTCGCGGTGCCGAGGCGTTCGAGGCGGGCGACGAGGCCGCTGCCCTTGACGGCGGCGGCGAGGTCGCGCAGGAGATGTGCGCCGTCCTCGGTCGGGGTCAGGCCGCGGTCACGGACCTTCGCGGTCAGCTCGACGGCCTCGAAGGGGTTGCCCGCGGTGACCGCCCAGCACTCGCGGCAGAAGGCGTCGTCGGCCGCTGTGCCGAGATCCTCGCGGACGAGCCGGGCCACGGCGGCCGCGCTGAGCGGTTCGAGGCCGATGGGGCGCTGTCCCGCGCGACCGGGCAGCCCTCTGAACGCTTCGGCGTGTTCGGGGAGTTCGTCGGGGCGGTAGGCGACGACGAGCAGCAGCGGGAGTTGCTCGGCGCGTGGCGCGAACGCGGCCAGCCAGCTGAGCGATTCGGCGTCGGCCCAGTGGGCGTCGTCCAGGACGAGCACCATCGGGGCGCGCTGCACGGCGAGGTGGGTGAGCACCCAGTCGAGTCCGGCGCGCAGGCCCTGCTGGTCGGGCGGGGCGCCTTCCGACGGCGCGCAGAGGCCGAGCGCGGGGCCGACGATCGCGTACCAACTCCCCAGGGACGCGCGGAGTTCGGCCTCGGAGAATCCGGCGAGCTGCGGCTGCAGGAGCTGGCGGGCGACGTGGAAGGCGACGCGCTGTTCCTGTTCTCCGCCGCGCGCGCTGAGCACCGTGCAGCCCTTGGCGGTGGAGCGCCGCCGTACCTCGGCGAGGACGGTCGTCTTGCCGATTCCGGCGCGTCCGGCGAAGGCGAGGAGCGCGCCCCGGGTCCGGCCCGGTGGTTCGCCGATGTCTCGGCGCGGCCCGACAAGGTCGCTCAACGCCTCGTCGACGGCGGACAGTTCACTCTCGCGCTCGAAGAGCGTCCGACGGCTGCGCAGGCTGCGTTGCCCCATGATCACCCCCTGTCACGATCGCGCGCCCGCGCGGGGAGCGGATGCGCACCGTGACCTTCAGGCACCTCAGCGTACGCCCCGATCATCCACGGGGCAGCCCGTTCGAGCGCTCCTGGTCAGAACCTCGTACACCGGCGCGGCTGCGGGAGGCAGGGCGGTGAGCAGCCCCCTGGGCGCGGGCGCTCGGGCCGCCGCCCCCTCCCCCGTGCGGGGCGGGGCGGGGCGGGGCGGGCCCGGCGGTCGTCGGTTCAGGTCAGGTCGAACTCGCCCTCGCGGGCTCCTGATACGAACGCCCCCCACTCCGCGGGTGTGAAGATCAGGGAAGGGCTCTGGGGACTGCCACTGTTCCGCATCGCGATGAAGCCCTCGACAAAGGCGATCTGGACGTCTCCCCGCCCTCGGCTGCTGGACTGCCATTCGGCGTTGCTGAGGTCCAGCTCCGGCTTGTCCCAGCCCGCGAGCGGGTGTTGCTCGATGGTGCTTTCGGCCACGTCCGTGCTCCTCCCGGTTCGTCGTCCGCGGCCAGCCTAGCGATCGGTCCGTGTGGCGGACAGGCCACGTGAGGGGGACGCTTTCAGGAGGCGGGCGGCGCGGCGCCGACCAGCCACATCGAGAAGAACTGGGATCCGCCGCCGTAGGCGTGCCCGAGCACCCGGCGAGCCCCGTCGACCTGGTGCTCTCCGGCCTGGCCGCGCACCTGGAGTGCCGCTTCGGCGAAGCGGATCATGCCGGAGGCACCGATCGGATTGGTGGAGAGGACCCCGCCCGACATGTTGACGGGCAGATCGCCCTCCAGTTCCGTCACCCCCGACTCGGTGAGTTTCCACCCCTCGCCCTCGTCGGCGAAGCCGAGGTTCTCCAGCCACATCGGCTCGTACCAGGAGAACGGCACGTACATCTCGACGGCGTCGATGTCACGGCGGGGGTCCGCGATCCCGGCCTGCCGGTACACGTCGGCCGCGCAGTCCTTGCCGGCCTGCGGGGACACGAAGTCCTTGCCGGCGAAGAGGGTCGGTTCGCTGCGCATCGCGCCGCCGTGCAGCCAGGCGGGCGGGCGCGGCGAACGGGCCGCTCCCGCGCGGTCGGTGAGGATCATCGCGCAGGCTCCGTCGGAGGAGGGGCAGGTCTCCGAGTAGCGGATCGGGTCCCAGAGCATGGGCGAGGCCTGGACCTTCTCCAGGGTGATGTCGTGTTCGTGGAGGTGTGCGTACGGGTTCTTCAGCGCGTTGCGCCGGTCCTTGTAGGCGACGAGCGAGCCGACGGTGTCGGGGGCGCCGGTGCGCCGCATGTAGGCGCGTACATGCGGTGCGAAGAAGCCGCCGGCGCCGGCGAGCAGCGGCTGCTGGAAGGGGATGGGCAGGGACAGGCCCCACATGGCGTTCGACTCGGACTGCTTCTCGTAGGCCAGGGTCAGGACGGTGCCGTGGACCCGGCCCGCGACGAGGTTGGTGGCGACGAGGGCCGTCGATCCGCCGACGGAACCGGCCGTGTGCACCCGCAGCATCGGTTTGCCGACCGCCCCGAGGGCGTCGGCGAGGTACAGCTCGGGCATCATGACGCCCTCGAAGAAGTCGGGGGCCTTCCCGATGACCACGGCGTCGATGTCCGCCCACGTCAACTCGGCGTCCTCCAGCGCCCGTTGGGCGGCCTCGCGGACGAGTCCGGCGATGGAGACGTCCCGTCGGGCCGCCACGTGCTTGGTCTGGCCGATGCCTATGACGGCCACGGGCTCCTTGCTCATCGGGCATCCCCTTCGAGTACGGCGACCAGGTTCTGTTGGAGGCAGGGGCCCGAGGTGGCGTGGGCGAGCGCCCGGTCGGACTCCCCGCGATGGACGCGCGTGGCGGCCTCCCCGATGCGGATGAGCCCGGCCGCCATGACGGGGTTGGCTGCGAGGGGTCCCCCGGACGGGTTGACGCGCACGTGGTCGTCGAGCCGCAGCGCCTTGCGCAGGATCACTTCCTGGGAGGTGAAGGGGGCGTGCAACTCGGCTGTGTCGACGGGCCGTTCGAAAGCTCCGGCTCGTTCGGCGGCCAGTCTGGCGGACGGGGAGTCGGTCAGATCGCGTACACCGAGGGCGTGTGCCTCGATGCGGTGGTCGATGCCCCGGATCCAGGCGGGCCGTTCGCACAGTTCGCGGGCCCGGTCGCCTGCCGCGAGGATCACGGCGGCGGCGCCGTCGCCGATGGGCGGGCAGTCGCCGGTGCGCAGGGGTCGTACGAGATAGTCGCCCTGCGGCACGGAACCCCGCAGCTGGGCATGGGAGTTGGCGGTCGCCGAGGCTCTGCTCCGGGCGGCGACCGAGGCGAGCGCGAGTTCGTCGGTCTCCCCCGCGTCGATGAGCGCCTGCGCCTGGAGCGCGGCGAGGGCGACCGAGTCGGGCCAGAGCGGAGCCAGGTAGTACGGATCCAACTGCCGGGTCAGGACGTCGCGTACGGAGCCGGGCGAGGACTTGCCGTAGGCGTACACGAGCGCGGTGTCGGCGTCGCCGGTCAGCAGTTTGGTCCAGGCCTCGTACAGCGCCCAGGCTCCGTCCATCTCGACGTGCGACTCGGAGATCGGCGGCCAGGCGCCCACCCCGTCGAGCGCCATGGTGAAGGAGAAGGCGCGGCCCGCGAGATAGTCCGTGGAGCCGGAGCAGGTGAAGCCGATGTCACTGGTCTGCAGGCCGGTCCGGTCGAGGACGTCGTGCAGGACCGGGAGGAGCATCTCGACCTCGGAGAGCTCGTCGGAGGTGCGCCGGTGGTCGGTCTGCCCGAAGGCGACGACGGCGATGTCCCTGATGGGCCGCATCTACAGCATCTCCTTGTACGTCTCGT
This sequence comes from Streptomyces sp. NPDC002935, assembly GCF_040611295.1. Taxonomy (NCBI): domain Bacteria; kingdom Bacillati; phylum Actinomycetota; class Actinomycetes; order Kitasatosporales; family Streptomycetaceae; genus Streptomyces; species Streptomyces sp. NPDC002935. Next base: position 45,357 of record NZ_JBEXNW010000025.1, on the reverse strand, counting down.
AGTCCGCGTCCGGTTCCCCGGTGGGCCGGTAGTGGTCCGGGTGGCGGCCGCCCTCCGTCCACACGGGTTCCACACGCAGGCCCATCCGGACCTCGTCGTAGGGGATGCCGCCGATCCGGCCGTGCAGCGCGAGGCCGGCTCCGTCGAGGGCGATGTGCGCGTAGACGTACGGGACTTCGATGTCGAGGTTCTTCGCCTTGATGTTGACGATGCAGTACGTGGTGACGGTGCCGCGCGGACCGACCTCGACCTGTTCGGAGGTGCCCACCCCGCAGGTGGGACACGCGCCCTTGGGCGGGACGTACACCTTGTGACAGGACGGGCAGCGTTCGCCGACGGTCCGCCGCTCGGAGAGGTTCGCGATGTAGGCGGACTGGGCGCGGCCCGGCGAGTAGACGTAGTCGAGCCGTGCGGGGGCGACGATTCCGGTGACCATGTCCTCGAACCGGCCGTCGTGGCCGGTGAGTTCGCCCGGCGTGCCGTCGTAGGGCTCGAAGCAGGCGATGTCGGTGATCGCGCCGGAGCGTTCGGGGGCCCAGCGGACGCGGACGCGCATCCCGGTGCGGACGGCGTCGGGGCCGGGGGCGTCGAGGGCGTGCAGCAGGCCGGTGTCGGCTCCGTCGAGCTTGACCAGGACCCAGGCGAAGGGAGTGTCGAGGGGCTGGCCGCGGCGGGGTTCATGGTTCCAGGCCCAGGTGGTGACGGTGCCGGTGGGGGCGACCTCGACGAGGTCGCGTATCTCCTCGGCGGTGACGGGGTCGTACTCGACGGGCGGGACGAGGGTGCGGCCGTCGGCGGTCCGTACACCGAGGACGACCTGCTCGCGCAGGCCCGTGAGGAAGGCGCTCTGCACGGGTCCGAGCGAGCGGGTGAAGGGGAACTCGACGACGAGGGGGGCTTTGAGGACTTCGGGCATCCCGGATCTCTCCTTCCAGGGGGCCGGACGCGCCGCGGTCGCGGGGCGGGTCGGACGCGTCCGGCGCCGGGCTTGCGGGTCAGGCGCGCCGGTAGACGGGCGGGCGCTTCTCGGCGAAGGCCCGGGAGCCCTCCTTGGCGTCGGCGGTGTCGAAGACGGGCCAGCCGCGCCGCAGTTCGGCGGCCAGGCCGTCGGTCTCGGTCAGCTCGGCGGTCTCGTACACGGACGCCTTGACGGCCTCGACGGCGAGCGGCCCGCAGGCGTTGATCTGCTCGGCGACGGCGAGCGCCTTCTCGAGTGCGGTGCCGTCGGGCACGACATGGCCGATCAGGCCGATGCCCGCGGCCTCCTCGGCGGAGTAGGGGCGGCCCGTGAGGAGCATTTCGAGGGCGTGGGTGCGCGGGATCTGGCGTTGCAGCCGGACCGTCGAGCCGCCGATCGGGAAGAGTCCGCGCCTGACCTCGAAGAGCCCGAAGGTCGCGGAGGCTCCCGCGACCCGGATGTCGGTGCCCTGGAGGATCTCGGTGCCGCCCGCGACGCAGTGCCCCTCGACGGCGGCGATCACCGGTTTGCGGGGGCGGTGGTGGCGCAGCATGGCCTTCCAGTGCAGATCGGGGTCTGCCTTGAGCCGGTCCCGGTACTGCTCGCCCTCCATGCCCTTGCCGGCCAGCGCCTTGAGGTCCATCCCGGCGCAGAAGGCACCGCCGGCACCGGTGAGCACGATCGAGCGGATCGCGTCGTCCTCGTCGGCCTCGATCCAGCCGTCGTACAGACCGACCAGCATCGACAGCGAGAGCGCGTTCTTGGCCTCGGGCCTGTTGAGCGTGAGCACCAGTGTGGCGCCTTCGCGCTGCACGGTGAGGTGTTCCGTCCCACCCATTGCCGTCCTCCCGTCTCGGATGCGAGAACAGGTTGCAGGAGGCGTCGAGCCAGTACAAGGGTTTTCTGACAGACAGTCAGATTTCTTGTGCCGGGCCCCTTCACAGTTCGGTCCGGCTTTGCTCTGATGACCATCGGGCCCGGAGCGGACATGCCCCCGGGGGCGCCCGGCCACGGACGTAGACGGACGTGCACGGTCAGGAGGAACGGTGGAGTACAACCTTGCCGACCTGTTCGAGTCGGTCGTCGACGTGGTCCCGGACCGCGAGGCGCTCGTGTACATCGACCACCCCGGCACGGGCGCGGAGCGCCGACTGACGTACGCGCAACTGGACGCGGCCGCGAACCGTGTCGCGCACCACCTGATCGACAGCGGGATCCGCCCGGGCGAGCACCTCGGCCTCCACCTCTACAACGGCGTCGAGTACCTCCAGACGGTGCTGGCCTGCCTGAAGGCGCGCGTCGTACCGGTCAACGTCAACTACCGATATGTGGAGGAGGAGTTGGCCTACCTCTACCACGACGCGGATCTGGCGGCACTGGTCTTCGACGCGGAGTTCGCCGACCGGGTGGCGGCGGCGCGGCCTCGCGCCCCGCGACTGCGGCACCTCGTCCGGGTGGGCGCCGCGGCGCCCGGATCGGTCGCGCCGGACCTGGCCGATCTGGTGGAGTTCGCCGAGGCCGAGGCCGCCGGGTCACCCGGGCGCGGCTTTCCTCCTCGTTCCGCGGACGACCAGTTCATCATCTACACCGGCGGCACCACGGGGATGCCCAAGGGAGTGATGTGGCGGCAGGAGGACCTGTTCTTCGCCGGCCTCGGCGGTGGCGCGCCGACCGGCGATCCGGTCACGAAGCCGGAGGAGCTCGCCGAGCGCGTCGCGGCCGGCGGCGCCGGGATCACCTTCTTCCCCACTCCCCCGCTGATGCACGGCACCTCGACGCTCACCGCCTTCATCGCCTTCAACTTCGGTCAACGCGTCGCGCTCCAGCGCAAGTTCGTACCCGAGGAAGTACTGCGGACGATCGAGAGGGAGAAGGTGACCAGTGTGTCCCTGGTCGGCGACGCGATGCTGCGGCCGCTGATCGACGCTCTGAACGGGCCCATGAAGGGCACGGACTGCTCCGCCCTGTTCAGCGTGTCCTCGTCCGGCGCGATCATGTCGGACACCGTGCGCGAACAGTTCCAGGCACTCGTCCCGAACGTGATGCTGCTCAACAACTTCGGCTCCTCGGAGTCCGGCTTCAACGGCACCGCGACGCCCGACTCCGGCCCGGAGCGCGGCTTCCGGATTCGCGTCAACTCCCGTACGCGGGTGGTGGATCCGGTCACCCACGAGCCGGTCCTGGTCGGCGAGCCGGGGCGGGTCGCGCAGCGCGGCCACGTACCCCTCGGCTACTACAACGACCCCAAGAAGACCGCCGAGACCTTCTTCCGGATCGGCGACGAGCGCTGGGTGCTCCTCGGCGACATGGCCACGGTCGACGAGGAGGGCATCGTCACCGTCCTCGGCCGCGGCTCGCAGTGCATCAACACCGGCGGCGAGAAGGTCTACCCCGAAGAGGTCGAACAGGCCCTCAAATCGCATCCGGACGTGTACGACGCCCTGGTCGCCGGAGTGCCCGACCCGAAGTGGGGCAACCACGTGGCGGCGGTCGTCCAACTCAGGGAAGGCGCGCCGCGGCCGACCCTCGACGACATCCAGACGCACTGCCGCGCCCACCTCGCGGGCTACAAGATCCCGCGCCGGCTCGTCATCGCCGAATCCATCCAGCGTTCCCCGAGCGGCAAGGCGGACTACCGCTGGGCCCGGTCGGTCGCCGCGACCGCGAGTCCCTGACCGGAGCGCGCGGCACGCCGCGTACTCTTTGCCCGCGCTAGACCCTCCTGGTTGAACTATGGGTGAAGATCAGCCGTACGGATGATGGCACACCTGCCTTGCCCCGGGGCGTGTCCGTCGTGTCATCGCGGGGCTTCGTACGGAAGGACCATCGGCGTGTCGCACATCACGCGCTCCAGTCAACTGCCGGAACAGCCGGAGAGGGAGACGGAGCCGCATCCGGACGCCGGGACGGCGACCGGAACGCCCGCTGTCGCGGAACCGGACGCGTCCGCGCGGACGGACGCGGAGACCGACGGACCCGCGAGCGCGGACCGCGAACCCGATCCGTCCGTCGGCGCGGGCCCGGAGGCCGGTCCGGAGGCCGGACTGACGGACGGTCCGGACGCCCCGGAACCCGACGCGACCGCGCCTACGGACGCGGCGGAGGCCGCGGAAGCCGACGCGACGGTCAATGCGGACGGTGACAAGCCGACGGAGGCCGACGCCGGAGGCGGTGAAGGCTCCGAGCCGGCCGATGCTGACGCCGAGGCAGGCAATGACGCCTCCGAGAACGCGGAAGCTGACGCCGAGGGAGCCAGTGACGCCTCCGACATCGCGGAAGCTGACGCCGAGGGAGCCAGTGACGCCTCCGACATCGCGGAAGCTGACGCCGAGGGAGCCAGTGACGCCTCCGACATCGCGGAAGCTGATGCCGAGGGAGCCAGTGACGCCTCCGACATCGCGGAAGCTGATGCGGACGGCGGCAGTGGCGGCTCGGAGAAGGCCGGGGGTGAGCGGAGCGGCTGGCGGAGGCCGCTCGCCAAGTACCCGCGTGCGGCGCGGATCGTGACCGTCGGGACGACCGTCCTCGCCGCCGTGCTCGTCCTCTTCGGCCTCCTCGTACCGAACAAGCTCGAACGCCTCGGCTTCGACGCCTTCCTGCGCATCCCGGTGGAGGGCGTCCTCCTCGCGGCCCTGCTGCTGGCGCTGCCGCCGAAGCCGAGGCGCATCACGTCGTACGTCGTGGGAGCGCTGCTCGGCCTGGTGACCATCCTGAAGTTCGTCGACATGGGCTTCTACTCGGTCATGGCCCGGCCGTTCGACCTGGTCCTGGACTGGATCCTGTTCGAGAACGCCGCGGACTGGGTGAAGGAGTCGTTCGGCCGCACCGGTGAGATCCTCGCCGTGATCGGGGTCGTCGTACTCGTCATCGCCCTGCTGGTCCTCATGACGCTCGCGGTCGCACGGCTGACCGAGGTCATGGTCCGCCACCGGCCCGTCGCCACCCGCACCACCCTGATCCTCGGCACCGCCTGGATCACCTGTGTGACGCTCGGCGTGCAGTTCACCGACGTACCGGTGGCCGCGCAGACCAACGCCACGATCGTCCAGAACCGGGTGGACCAGGTGCAGGCGAGCCTTCACGACGGCCAGGTCTTCGCGAAGCAGGCGTCCGTCGACGCCTTCGCGGACACGCCGCCCGATCAGCTGCTGACCGGACTGCGCGGCAAGGACGTCCTGTTCACCTTCATCGAGAGCTACGGCCGTACGGCCATCGACGACCCGGCGATGTCCCAGGAGATCGACTCGGTCCTCTCCGAGGGGACCAGCGGGCTGAAGTCGGCCGGGTTCTCATCGCGCAGCGCCTGGCTGCGCTCGCCCGTCACGGGCGCCGGCAGCTGGCTGGCCCACTCCACGTTCCTGTCCGGGCTGTGGATCAAGAACCAGCAGCGCTACCGGAGTCTGACCACGAGCGACCGCAACACCCTCACCAAGTACTTCCAGAAGACCAGCGCCTGGGACACCGTCGGCATCGTGCCCGGTGTCCGCCGCGCCTGGCCAGAGGGCAAGTTCTTCGGCCTCGACCGTATCTACGACTCCGAGCACCTCGGCTACAACGGCCCGTACTTCAGCTGGACGCCCGTGCCCGACCAGTTCAGCCTGGGGGCCTTCGAGCGTCTGGAGCACGGCAAGAAGAACCGCAAGCCGATGATGGCCGAGATCATCCTCGCCTCCAGCCACAACCCCTGGGCGCCGATCGCCAAAATGATCGACTGGAACGACCTCGGCGACGGCTCCGTCTACAACCAGATCAAGAAGGAGGGCAAGGACCCCAAGGAGGTCTGGAAGAACCCGGAGAGCGTGCGCAGGGAGTACCGGAACGCCATCGAGTACTCGCTGCACAGCCTCACCCAGTACGTCGAGAAGTACGGCGACAAGAACACGGTGCTCGTCTTCCTCGGCGACCACCAGCCCGTGCCGACCGTCACCGCCGGAAGCACGAGCCGGGACGTGCCCGTCGCGATCGTCGCGAAGGACCCGAAGGTGCTGGACAGGATCTCCGACTGGGGCTGGACGGACGGCCTGAAGCCCGCCAAGAACGCGCCGGAGTGGCGCATGGACACCTTCCGCGACCACTTCATGACGGCGTACGGCCCGAATCCAGGCTCCGCCGCGCCGACGTCGACGCCCTGATCCACCCGACGGCCCACCGGGCGCCGTCGCCGCCCCGCCGGGAGTCTCCCGGCCGAGCGGCAGAAGTCCCGGTCCGGACGCGGCGTCCGCGGCTCCCCAGGCCGCGGACCCGCCGCGCCCCGTCATCGGCCGGTCCGACCTCCTGCCCAAAGGCCCGCCGCCGTTCCAGGGCGCGCTTGACCTTGCCGCAACGTCAGGGTTTGTACTGGGCTCATGCGAATCGGCGAAATCGCCGCCCTCGTCGGGGTCACCCCGCGGGCCGTGCGGCACTACCACCATCTCGGGCTGTTGCCCGAGCCCGTACGGCGCAGTAACGGCTATCGCGACTACGGCATCCGGGAAGCCGTCCTGCTCGCCCGGATCCGGCGGCTGACCGAGCTCGGGCTCGGGCTCGACGAGGTGCGGGACGTCCTCGCGGATGACCAGGCGCGGGAGCTGGTGGAGGTACTGGAGGAGCTGGACGAGGACCTCGGACGGCAGGAGGCGGTCATCCGGGAGCGGCGGGCACGGCTCGCCCCGCTGCTGGACGACGTGCGGGCCGGACGGTTCGCCGCCGAGGGTCCCGTGTCGCCGGAGTTCGCCCGGCTGCTGGCGGGTCTGGGCGAGGTGCCGGACTCCCCGATCGCCGTGCAGGACCGGGAGCACCTTGCCTTCCTCGACGCCCTGGTACCCGAGGAGGAGCGGGGCTCGCTGATGACGACGCTGTACGGGATGAGGGAGCACGCCGGTGAGGTGTACGGCCTGCTGGACGCCCTCGCCGACGAACAGCCGGACGACCCGCGGGTGGCCCGTGCCGCGGCAGCGCTGGCGGCCCTGCTGCCCGACGACCTGGCGGCGCATTTCCCTGACAGCGACGCCGGCGGTCTGGCGGACAGCATCTTCTCGGACCTGGCGCCGGCCCAGTCGGCGGCCGTCCGCCGGGCGATGGAACTCGTGACGGAACGACTGGAAGGACCATCATGACGACTCCGGAGAGTGGGGCGACCCTGCCCCGGCCCGTCGCCTCCGTCCGGGGGCCGGTCCTGCGGAAACTGCGCGGCATCGCGTTGGCCGCCCAGCTCGTGCCGGCCGTCTGTCTCATCAGCGGAATGCCGGTACCCGGCACCGTCCTGCTCGGCGGCGAGCTGCTCCTGCTGGTGCTGCTCGGCGCCGAGGCGTACGTCTGGCTGCGGCTGCGGCGGCACGGGCTGTCCCGGCGGGAGGCGCTCGCGCAGCTCGTGCCCGGGCCCGTGCTGCGTTTCGTCGAACACGAGCTGCGGATCATGGCGAGCCTGGTCCGGTGGGCAGCCCGCCGTCGGCACGGCGTCAACGCCGCCGACGCGGTCTTCTCACACGGCCGCGACCAGGCGACCATGATCTACGGCCTCGCGTTCGCCTGCGTCGTCGAGACCGTCGCCCTGTCGTACCTGCTGGCGAACTGGCCCGTCGTCCACACCGTCTTCCTGGTGGTCGACGTCTACACCGTCCTCTTCGTCCTCGGCCTTCACGCGGCCTCCGTCACCCGGCCACACGTCCTCGCCGACGGCACCCTGCGCGTCAGGCAGGCGGCCCACATCGACGTCCACGTGCCCCTCCACCAGATCGCCTCCATCCGACGCGAGGCACGGTTCACCCACGAGAAGAAGGATGACGAGCTGAACCTGCCCATCGGCTCACAGACCTCCATCACCCTCGCACTGACCGAACCGGTCAACGCGCCGAAGTTCCTCGGCGCGCCCCGCCTCGTCAAGGTGATCAGGCTGCACGCGGACGACCCGAAGGCCCTCCACGACGCCGTCACACGGGCACGAACCGCACCCGCACCCGTCCCGGGTCCGCCCGCATCGGTCTGACACGCGGAGGCCGGGACGCCACTCTCACAGCCGGGCCTCCAGAGCCTCTGACCCCGAGGACAAGGCGCCCGTCGTAAATCCGCGCCGTCGATTCCATTGACCCTCAGGGGTTCACGAACTTAACCTGTGTTCGCATACATAGACAGCATCTGTATATGGGGATGAGACTCATGGCGGGGTACAGCGCGGAGCCGGAGCGCGTGGTCGAGCGACTGCGGGACGGCATGGCGAGCGGGGTGCTGTCCTTCCCGCTCACGAGCTTCACGGAGGACGGCGACCTCGACGTGGACTCCTACCGGGTCTACCTGACCGCCCAGTTGGCCACGGCGCCGGGCGCGGTGTTCCCCGCCTGCGGGACCGGCGAGTTCAGCGCGCTGGACGAGGACGAGTACCGCGTGGTCGTCGCCGCGACGGTCGAGATCGCCGACGGCCGTCTGCCCGTGGTCGCGGGCGTCGGCTACGGATGGGCGCAGGCGCTGCGATTCGCCCGGATCGCGGAGGAGGCCGGCGCGGACGCCCTCCTGGTGCTGCCCCACTACCTCGTCGAGGCCCCCGAGGCCGGCCTGGTCGAGCAGCTCCGCCGGATCGCCGCCGGTACGCGGCTGCCGCTCATCGCCTACCAGCGCGGCCCGGTCGCCTTCACCCCCGAGGGTCTGCGCGCCATCGCGGAGATCCCCACCGTCATCGGGCTCAAGGACGGGCACAGCGACCTCGACCGGCTCCAGCGCCTCACACTCGCCGCACCCGACGGTTTCCTCTTCTTCAACGGAGCCGCGACCGCCGAGATCCAGGCCCGCGCGTACGCGACCGTGGGCGTCCCCGCCTACTCGTCGGCCGTGCACGCCTTCGCTCCCGAGATCGCCGACGCCTGTTTCGCCGCGCTGCGTACCGGCGACGAGGCGACCGTGAACAAACTGCTGCGGGACTTCTACGTCCCGCTCGTCGAACTGCGCGACCGGGTACCCGGCTACGCCGTCTCGCTGGTCAAGGCCGCGGCCCGGCTGCGGGGCCTTCCCGTCGGCCCCGTGCGCGCGCCGCTCACCGATCCCGGCCCGGCCGATCTCGCCGCTCTGGAGCAGATCCTCGACACCGGGCTGGCGCTGGTCGGAGCCGTGCGCCGACCCGCCTGACGCACGCGGGGGACGGCCCGGAGGGGCTCGGGGCGGGCCGTCCCCTAGCCCGGCTCGTCGCCGTCATCCTGTGATCACCGGCCCCGGTCACCCTCGTACACAAGGATTTTGATGATGAGTCAGCAGCCGACGATCACCGAGTTCTCCGTCTATCCCGTCGCGGGACGGGACTGCATGGAACTGAACCTGTCGGGCGCCCACGGCCCCTACTTCACCCGCAATGTCGTCGTCCTCAAGGACTCCGAGGGGCGGACCGGACTCGGTGAGGTGCCCGGCGGGGAGAAGATCACCCGGACGCTGCGCGACGCGGAGTCCCTCGTCCTCGGCTCGAAGGTGGGCGACTGTCAGCGCGTCCTGCGCGAGATCGGGGACCGCTTCGGCGACCGCGACGCCGGCGGACGGGGTGCCCAGACCTTCGACCTGCGGACGACCGTCCACGCCGTCACCGCCGTGGAGTCGGCTCTCCTCGACCTCCTCGGCCAGCACCTCGACGTGCCGGTCGCGGCCCTCCTCGGCGACGGGCAGCAACGCGACCGCGTGCGGGTACTGGGCTATCTCTTCTACGTCGGCAACCCGGACCGTACAGACCTGGAGTACGTCCGCGAGCGGGACTCGGACACGGACTGGTACCGCCTGCGGCACGAGGAGGCCCTCACGCCCGGCGCGATCGTCCGGCAGGCCGAGGCCGCCCACGACCTGTACGGCTTCCGGGACTTCAAGCTCAAGGGCGGAGTCCTGGACGGCGCCGAGGAGGTCCGGGCCGTACGCGCGCTGAAGGACCGCTTCCCCGAGGCCCGAATCACGCTCGACCCCAATGGCGCCTGGTCGCTGCGCGAGGCGATCGAGCTGTGCGAGCCCCTGGTCGGCACGCTCGCCTACGCCGAGGATCCCTGCGGCGCCGAGGACGGCTACTCGGGGCGGGAGATCCTGGCCGAGTTCCGCCGGGCGACGGGGCTGCCGACGGCGACGAACATGATCGCCACGGACTGGCGGCAGCTCACCCACGCCCTGGCGCTCCAGTCGGTCTCCATCCCCTTGGCCGACCCGCACTTCTGGACCATGCGCGGCTCGGTGCGCGTGGCGCAGTTGTGCAACGCCATGGGCCTGACCTGGGGCTGCCACTCCAACAACCACTTCGACATCTCGCTCGCCATGGTCACGCACTGCGGAGCCGCGGCACCGGGCGCGTACAACGCGCTCGACACGCACTGGATCTGGCAGGAGGGCCTGGAGCGGCTCACGGTCGACCCGCCGCGCATCGTCGACGGTGAGATCGCGCTTCCGGACGCCCCCGGCCTGGGCGTCCGGCTGGACATGGACCGACTGCTGGCGGCGCACGAGCTCTACTTGAAGAAGGCGCTCGGCGCCCGGGACGACGCCGTCGGGATGCGCTTCCTCGTCCCCGGGTGGGAGTTCGACGCCAAGCGGCCGGCTCTGGTGCGCTGACCGTCGCTGCCGTCCGCGCGGCGACCGGCAGCGACGGGGCCCGCGGCGACCGACGCGGCGGGACCGACCGCGAGGTCGCCCCGAGCCGCGGTCCCGGCCGTCACAGGTCCACCGCCTCCCCGCTCGCTTCCACACTCCGCACTCCGCGCCCCCACGTCTCCCTCCCCCGCTCCCGGTTCTCGCAAGAAACGCCGCTCCGCCCGCGCCCGCAAAAAGCGCTGCCGACCCCTTGCACTGACGCCGGACACCTGAATTACTGATCCAGAACAGCACGACCGAATGATCGGTCGTCCGGAATCGCACGGTTGGCGAGGGAGAGGCGCGATGGCGGGCTCGATGGACTCGAAGGGCCTGCTCGACGCGGGCGAGCGGCTCGACACTGAGGGGTTGCGGACGCTTCAGCTGGAGCGGCTGCGCGCGTCGCTGCGGCACGCGTACGAGAACGTCCCCTTCTACCGGGAGTCCTTCGACAAGGCGGGGCTGCGCCCGGACGACTGCCGCTCGCTCGCCGACCTGGCACGGTTCCCCTTCACGACGAAGGCGGATCTGCGCGAGAACTACCCGTACGGGATGTTCGCCGTGCCGCAGGACCGGATCCGGCGCATCCACGCGTCCAGCGGGACGACCGGACGGCCCACGGTCGTCGGCTACACGGAGAACGACCTGTCCATGTGGGCCGACATGGTGGCCCGTTCGATCCGCGCGGCGGGCGGCCGACCCGGCGACAAGGTCCATATCGCTTACGGCTACGGGCTGTTCACGGGCGGACTCGGCGCCCACTACGGCGCGGAACGGCTCGGCTGTACGGTGATCCCCGCGTCCGGAGGCATGACGGCACGTCAGGTCCAGCTGATCCAGGACCTGAAGCCCGAGATCATCATGGTGACACCGTCGTACATGCTGACCCTGCTCGACGAGTTCGAGCGGCAGGGTGTGGACCCGCGCGGCACCTCGCTGCGGGTCGGCGTCTTCGGGGCCGAGCCCTGGACCGAGGGGATGCGCCGCGAGATCGAGGAGCGGTTCGCGATCGACGCGGTGGACATCTACGGCCTCTCGGAGGTCATCGGTCCGGGTGTCGCCCAGGAGTGCGTGGAGACCAAGGACGGTCTGCACATCTGGGAGGACCACTTCTACCCGGAGGTCGTCGACCCGATCACCGGTGAGGTGCTGCCGGACGGCGAGCAGGGCGAGCTGGTGTTCACCTCGCTCACCAAGGAGGCCATGCCCGTGATCCGTTACCGGACACGGGACTTGACGCGGCTGCTGCCCGGCACGGCCCGGGTGTTCCGCCGGATGGAGAAGGTCACCGGGCGCAGTGACGACATGGTGATCCTGCGGGGGGTCAATCTCTTCCCGACGCAGATCGAGGAGATCGTGCTGCGGACGCCTGGGGTCGCCCCGCACTTCCAGCTCCGGCTGACCCGCGAGGGCCGCCTCGACGCCCTCACCGTACGGGCCGAGGCGCGGTCCGGTGCCACTCCCGAGACGCGTGAGGCGGCCGCGCGGGCGATCACCGCGGGCATCAAGGACGGGATCGGTGTCTCGGTCACCGTGGAGATCGTCGAACCGGAGTCGCTGGAGCGGTCGGTGGGCAAGCTCAAGCGGATCGTGGACCTGCGCCCGCGCCCGTGACCGGCCGCTGTACCGCCGCTCCTGGCTCAGGTGCGGCGGGGTGCTGCCCGCTGTCGTCAGGACCGGGGCGGGTCCGTGAACGGAAGGTGCGCCGGTAGGTGTCCGGGGGCACGCCAACCGTGCGGTTGAAGTGCCGGCGCAACGTCGTTGCGGTTCCCATGCCGGTGGCCGCCGCGATGATGTCGATGCTGCCGTCCGTGGTCTCCAGCAACTCCTGGGCGTGGCGGATCCGTTGGATCAGCAGCCATTGCAGCGGGGTGGTGCCGGTCACCGAGCGGAAGTGGCGGCCCAGGTTGCGCGAGCTCATTCGCGCCCGGCGGGCCAGGTCCTCCACGGTCAGCGGATGGTCCAGCCGTTCGATCACCCAGGGGAACAGTTCGGCGAGCGGGTGGTTGTCCGGGGCGGGCACCGGGGTGGTGACGAACTGGGCCTGGCCGCCGTCCCGATGCGGCGGCACGACCAGATGGCGGGCGACGGTGTTGGCGACCGACGAGCCGTGGTCGAGGCGGACGAGGTGCAGGCACAGGTCCATGGCGGCGGCTTTCCCGGCGGAGGTGAGCACGCTGCCGTTGTCCACGTAGAGGACGTCCGGGTCCACTTCCACCTGGGGGTGACGGGCGGCCAGGGCCCGGGTGTGCGCCCAGTGCGTGGTCGCGCGCTTCCCGTCCAGCAGGCCCGCGGCGGCCAGGACGAACGCGCCGGTGCAGAGGGACGCCACCCGTGCGCCCGCCTCGTGGGCAGCGCGCACCGCGTCGACCAGGTCGGCGGGCGGGTCCCGGTCGACGTCGACCCAGCCCGGGACGATCACGGTGTCGGCGCGCTGGAGCCGGTCGAGACCGTGGTCGGGCTCCAGCCGGAAGGGACCGACCCGCACGGCGGCCGGCCCGCAGAGGGCGAGGTCGTACCAGGGGCCCGGCACGGCGTCCGGAGCGGAGCCGAAGACCTCGCAGGCCAGGGCCAGTTCGAAGTGCAGCATCCCGTCGGTGACGGCCAGCGCGACAGTGTTCATGTCCGGAATTGTATGGGCCATGGCGTTCCGGACACTCGTGCGGTGAGCCCGCTCTCGTCAGGATGTCCATGACGGATCACGGCAGAGCGATCGAGCAGGGAGACAACACATGGGGTCGGGGCAGACGGTGACGGTGTTCGGCGCGTACGGGCACACGGGACGCTTCGTGGTGGCAGAGCTGCGGAAGCGCGGGTTCGTCCCCGTTCTCTCCGGCCGGGACGCCGACAAGCTGAAGGAACTGGCGGTCTCCCAGCCCGGACTGGACGTCCGCCCGGCGTCGGTCGACGATCCGGCGTCGCTCGACCACGCGCTGTCCGGCGCGGCGGCGGTGATCAACTGTGCCGGGCCCTTCGCCACGACGGCCGCCCCCGTGATCGAGGCGGCGCTGCGCGCCGGGATCCCGTACGTGGACGTGGCGGCCGAGATCGAGGCCAACATCGACACGTTCACGCACTTCGCGGAGCGCGCCCGGGCCGCGGGCACGGTGATCGTCCCCGCGATGGCCTTCTACGGCGGCCTCGGCGACCTGCTGGCCACCGCCGCGATGGGTGACTGGACGGCGGCCGACGAGGCGCACATCGCGTACGGGCTGAGCGGTTGGCACCCCACCGCCGGTACGCGCGCCGCGGGCGCGGTCTCCCGGGAGCGGCGAGGTGACCGTCGTATCCGCTTCACGAAGGGGCGGTTGGAGTACTCCCAGGAAGCCCTGCCGTCCCTGGAATGGCCGTTCCCGGAGCCGATGGGCCCGCGGGCCGTCCTCGGGGAGTTCTCGATGGCCGACGTGGTCACCGTGCCCAGCCACCTCGCCGTCCCCGAGGTGAGCACGTACATGACCGTCGAGGCGGCCAAGGACCTGTCGGCCCCCGACACACCGGCGCCGAGCGCGGTCGACGAGGACGGGCGGTCCGCACAGACCTTCCTCGTCGATGTCGTCGTGCGCTCCCAGGGCACCGAACGGCGAGCCGTGGCGAGGGGCCGGGACATCTACGCCATCACCGCGCCGCTCGTGGTCGAAGCGGTCGACCGTATCCTCACGGGCCGGACCAGGACGGTCGGTGTCGCCTCCGCGGGCGAGATCTTCGACGCGGCCGACTTCCTCCGCGCGCTGTCCGGGCATCTGTCCCTCGAACTGCGCTAGGGCCTGTCCGGCGGATCATGCCGGAGGAACCTGCGGCGCCTGATCAGGCCCAGCGTCTCCGGCATGATCCGCCGGAGACGCTGGCACACCGCCCAAGCCGCCCGCACGCCCACACCGCCTCCCCACCGTGAGGGAGATGGTCCGGCCCCACGCCGTGCGTGCGCCTGGGCCTGGGGCCGCTACTCGACGGCGGGCTCCGGCTCGCTGATCCGGCGGGCGGCCTCGACGACGGCCGCGCGGTGCAGGGCCAGCCGCTGCGGCGACCAGGACTGGCCGGCCTCCTCGGCGTCGACGCCCTCGGCGGCCCAGAACCACGCCTGGGCCGCGGCGAGAACCATGGTCAGGAGATCGGCGGGCTCCATCTCCTGGGCGACCTCGCCGCGCCGCTGCGCGTCGGCCACTTCGGTGGCTTTGCGCCGGAAGGCGTCCGGTTCGAGTCCGGTGGCGGTGGGGCGCTCCAGCAGTTTCCACAGGCGCAGGCGCATCAGGTCCGGACGGGCGACGAGGTGGTCGAAGATCGCGCCGGCGTATCCGGGCAGGTCCTCGACGTCGAACGGCACCGATTCGGCACCGGCCGCCATGGCCCGTTGCAACACCTCGTCGAACAACTGCTCCTTGTTGCCGAAGTAGGCGTAGATCAGCCGCTTGTTCGCCGCCGCGGCCTCCGCGATCCGGTCCACCCGGGCACCGGCGATGCCGTAGGCGGCGAATTCGGTGAAGGCGGCGTCGAGCAGCCGGGCCTTGGTGGCACTGGAGTCCCGTGGCATGCCCGCCACCCTAGCAAGTAACTATCTAGTTATTGACACGCGCAACCGGCGGGCCTACGGTAATGTATGTATCCAGTTAGTTACATTCGTCGAGGGGTCGCCGGAGCCGCGACCAGGACCGGCATCGAGAGGTCTTCCCGGTGCCCCGCGAACGGACCCGCCGTCCCGGGTGCGGTCCGGCCGCGTCCTGTGATGCCCCTCGCCGAGTCGTCGAACACGATCGGTGTGTGGGCCACGCGCGGTGCGGCCCGTCCTCGGCCTTGTCGAACCCCTCAAGTCACTCAAGTCGCTCACGTCAGGAGACCCACCTCATGTCCGCACCTCAGACCATCCACACGTTCGGAGCAAGCACGACCGCCGCCGAGGTCATCGACGGCGTCGACCTGCACGGCCGCCGGGCCGTCGTGACCGGAGCCAGTTCCGGAATCGGGGTGGAGACGGCCCGGGTGCTCGCCGCGGCGGGCGCGGACGTCACCCTGGCCGTACGCGACCCCGACGCGGGTGCCCGTGTGGCGGCCCGCCTGGAGGCGGAGCTGCCGCCCGAATCGGGACAGCTGACAGTGGGGCGGCTCGACCTGGCCGACCGGTCGACGGTCGCGGCGTTCGTGGCGGCCTGGCACGGCCCGCTGCACATCCTGGTCAACAATGCCGGAGTGATGGCCCCGCCGGACCTCACCCGCACGCCCGACGGACGGGAGACGCAGTTCGCCGTCAACCACCTGGGTCACTTCGCCCTCGCCGACGGCCTGCACCCGGCACTCGCGGCGGCGGACGGCGCGCGGATCGTCTCGGTGAGTTCCATCGGCCACCTCTTCTCGCCGGTCGTCTTCGACGATCTGGACTACCGCTTCCGGCCGTACGACCCGTGGACCTCCTACGGGCAGTCGAAGACCGCCAACGCCCTGTTCGCCGTCGGTGCCGCCGAGCGATGGGCCGACGACGGCATCACCGCCAACGCGCTGATGCCGGGCAACATCGCCGACACGTCCCTGGCCCGGCACGTGGACATGGAGCAGGTGGCCGCGTTCATCGCCTCGGGCCAACTCGCGCTGCCCCCGCAGAAGACGGTGCAGCAGGGCGCCGCGACCTCGGTGCTGCTGGCCGCCTCGCCGACGGTGAAGGGCATCACCGGCCGCTATTTCGAGGACTGTGCGCAGGCCGAGCCGGTCACCGGGCGAGCCGGTGCCGTCGCCGGCGTCGCGCCCTACGCCCTGGACCCGGACAACGCGAACCGGTTGTGGGCCGTTTCCGAGGCTCTCGTCGGCTGACGTCCTACGCTGCCGCTGTGACCTCACGAAACGAGCGGTGGGCCCGGCTGTGGCAGCCCCCACGGGCCCATGGCGAGCAGCCACGCGAGCGGGTGGTCGGACCGCTCGAACTGTTCTACGACCTGGTCGTGGTCGTGCTGGTCGCCCAGGCCGCCCACCATTTCGCCGGGCACCTCACCTGGCACGGGCTGGGCGAGTTCGCCGTGGTGTTCGCGCTGGTGTGGATCGCCTGGTTCAACGGCACCCTCCACCACGAACTGCATGGGCACGAGGATGCCCGCGGCCGGAGCATGTTCCTGCTGCAGATCCTGGTGCTCGTGCCGCTGGGCGCGTTCATCCCCGAGGCAGGCGGCGCCCGCGGAGCCGCCTTCGCCGTGGACGCGGGGGTGCTGTTCGCGGTGCTGGCGGTGCTGTGGCTTCTCGCCGCACGCGGTGACAGCCCGGAATTCCGCCGCCCCAGCACGCTGTTCGTGACCGGGACGGCCGTCTGCGCCGTCGTCCTGGCGGCGAGCGCCGCCCTGCCCGCCGGCGTCCGCGTGCTCACATGGGGCCTTCTGGCCATCGCCTACCTGGCGGGGTTCGCTTTCATGATCGGTGCGGCCACTCCGGTGCAGGCGGTCGCGCTCAGCGTGACCGGCGCGCTCACCGAACGGTTCGGGCTGTTCATCATCATCGTGCTCGGCGAGACCGTGACCGGAGTGGTCGACGGACTGGCACACGAGCCGGTCAACGCGCTCAGCATCGCCGTCGGGCTCGTCGCCGTCGTCGTCGGCTTCGGTGCCTGGTGGACGTACTTCGACTTCGCCGGACACCGGCGGCCGAGGCCTGCACGCGCGAGCACCGTGCAGTGGATGCTGGTCCACCTGCCGCTCACGGCCGCGGTGGCCGCCATGGGCGCCGCGATGGGCGGCCTCGTCGAACACGCCCACGACAGCCGCACCCCGGCCGCCACGGCCTGGGTGCTCGGCGGGGGCGCGGCCGTCGTGCTCTGTACGACGATGGTGCTCGCGAACTCCCTGCGCGTCTGGGACCTGGACCGCGGGCTCTACCGGCCGCTGGCCCGCACCTGCGTCGCCGTGGCCGTCCTCTGTGCGGGAGTCGGTGCCGCACGCCCGGCGCCACTCGTTCTCGGCCTCTCCCTCGTCCTCCTTCTCGGTGTCCCCTGGGGGCTCGCCGTGGCATACCGCCTGTCCCACGAAGGAGCACCCGACGCCGAGGAAGTGCCGGGGATCGCCGAGCACGAGGGCGACAACCCGGACGGGTCCTAAGCGTCGCCGAACCGGTCCCGCAGCTCCCGCTTCAGGATCTTCCCGCTGGCGTTGCGGGGCAGCTCGTCCACGAACAGGACACGCTTGGGTGCCTTGAAGTGGGCGAGCTTCTCCCGTGCGTGGGCGATCAGTTCGTCCTCGGTGACCTCGCCGCGCGGGACGACGACCGCGGTGACGGCCTCGATCCAGCGCTCGTCGGGGAGCCCGACGACGGCCACCTCGGCGACCCCCTCGTGGGTGTACAGCGCGTCCTCGACCTGCCGCGAGGCGACCAGGACGCCACCGGAGTTGATGACGTCCTTCACCCGGTCCACGACGGTGAAGTAGCCGTGGGCGTCGCGCACGGCGAGGTCCCCCGAGTGGAACCAGCCGTCGCGGAACGCCTCGGCCGTCTCCTCGGGCTTGTCCCAGTAGCCCTCGCACAACTGCGGTGAGCGGTAGACGACTTCGCCCGGTGTCCCGTCCGGCACGTCCTTGCCGTCCTCGTCGACCACCCGCGCGTCGACGAACAGCACCGGGCGTCCGCACGAGTCCATCCGGCCCTTGTGCTCGTCGGGTCCGAGGACGGTGGCCAGGGGGCCGATCTCGCTCTGGCCGAAGCAGTTGTAGAAGGCCAGCTTCGGCAGCCGTTCGCGCAGTCGTTCCAGGACCGGGACCGGCATGATCGACGCCCCGTAGTACGCCTTGCGCAGACCGCTCAGGTCACGGTCGGCGAAGTCGGGGCGGTTCGACAGACCGATCCACACGGTGGGTGGGGCGAACAGGCTGTCCGCGCGACCCGCCTCGATCAGGTCGAAGAGCTGACCGGCGTCCGGCGCGTCGAGGATGGTGTTCGAGGCGCCGATCGCGAGATAGGGCAGCAGGAACACATGCATCTGCGCCGAGTGGTAGAGCGGCAGCGAGTGGACCGGCAGGTCCCCGGCGCTCAGGTCGAGCGCGGTGATCGCGCTCAGGTACTCGTGGACCAGGGCGCGGTGCGTCATCATCGCGCCCTTGGGCAGCGCGGTGGTGCCCGACGTGTAGAGGAGCTGCACGAGCGTGTCACCGCGCGGCTCGTCACCGTCGTACGGGAGTGCCGTGTCCAGCCGCGCGAGGAGCGAGTCCTCGGTGTCGCGCAGCGGCAGGGTCCGTACGCCGTCCGGGAGCCGGTCGGCGAGGCCGGGATCGGCCAGGACCAGGGTGCTTCCCGACTGGCCGACGATGTAGGCGAGGTCGTCACCGGTGAGGTTCTGGTTGACCGGCACATGGACGAGTCCCGCGCGGGCGCAGGCGAGGAAGCCGATCAGATAGGCGTCCGAGTTGTGGCCGTAGGCGCCGACGCGGTCCCCGGGGGCGAGCCCCTCGTCGAGGAGGACGGTCGCCGCGCGGGAGACGGCCTCGTCGAGTTCCGCGTACGTCCAGGAGCGCTCGCGGTAGTCGACCGCGCGCCGCGCCGGTGTGCGCCGGGCGCTGCGGCGCAGCACCCCGTCAACCGTACTGCCGTGTCCAGGCGTCATGTCACGTGATCCTCGGTCCATGGAACGGGGAGGTCAAGTCACCGCACAGAGGCCGAACCGACATACCGACCGCACACATACCCGTTGGTACGCTCAACCGCCCTTTCCCTCAATGATGTTGGGAGGCACGATGCGCATCCGTCCGAGACGGCTCGTCGTCACGGCCGTCGCCCTGTTATCCGCCGTCGCCACACTGCCCGCGGCCGCGGCGGAGCGACAGGCCCGGCAGGAACACCCCTCGCACGGCGGGCTGTCGGCCGTGATCCGCTACACCGAGTACGGCATTCCACACGTCGTCGCCAAGGACTACGCGAACCTCGGCTTCGGCACCGGCTGGGCTCAGGCCGCCGACCAGGTGTGCACCCTCGCCGACGGATTCATGACCCTGCGCGGAGAGCGGTCCCGCTACTTCGGGCCCGACGCGGCGCCCGACGGTTCCCTCTCCTCCGCGACCAAGAACCTCTCCAGCGACCAGTACTTCCGCGGTGTGCGGGAGGCGGGCACGGTCGAGAAGCTGCTGGCCGAACCCGCGCCCCGGGGGCCCAGCCACGACGTCAAGAACCTGATGCGCGGCTGGGCGGCCGGCTACAACGCGTGGCTGGCGCAGAACCGCGTCACCGATCCGGCGTGCCGGGGAGCCGCCTGGGTCCGCCCGGTGACGCAGGTGGACGTGGCCGCGCGCGGCTTCGCGCTGGCCGTGCTCGGCGGCCAGGGCCGCGGTGCCGACGGCATCACGGCCGCGCAGCCGCCGACGGCCGCGACGGGTGCGCCGGGTGCGACGGGTGCAGAGGCGGTCGATGGTGTGCCCGACATGAAGCGGGCCGCCGCCGCGGCGCGCGAGCTGTTCGACACGGCGGACATGGGGTCCAACGCCGTCGCCTTCAGCGGTGCTTCGACCGCGAACGGCCGTGGCCTCCTGCTCGGCAATCCGCACTATCCCTGGCAGGGCGGCCGCCGCTTCTGGCAGGCGCAGCAGACGATCCCCGGCGAGCTGAACGTCCAGGGCGGCGCGCTGCTCGGCACCGCGACCATATCCATCGGTCACACCGCCCAGGTGGCCTGGAGCCACACCGTCGCGACGGGCGTCACCCTCAACCTCCACCAGCTCACCCTCGATCCGGCCGATCCGACGACGTATCTGGTGGACGGCAGGCCCGAGCGGATGACGCGACGCACCGTCACCGTCGACGTGCGGGACGGCGCGCCGGTGACACGGACCCAGTGGTGGACCCGGTACGGCCCGGTCGTCAGCACGCTCGGCGCGCAACTGCCGCTGCCGTGGACGACCACGACGGCGTACGCCCTCAACGACCCGAACGCCGCCAACCTCCGCGCCCCGGACACCGGGCTCGGCCTCAGCAAGGCACGCGACACGGCGGGCGTCCTCGCCGCCCTCAGGCGCACCCAGGGCCTGCCGTGGGTGAACACGATCGCCGCCGACGCGCACGGCCACTCGCTGTTCACGCAGTCGCAGGTGCTGCCGCGCATCACCGACGAGTTGGCGCAGCGCTGCTCGACACCGCTGGGCAAGGTCACATATCCCTCGTCCGGTGTCGCCGTGCTGGACGGTTCGCGCGGCGACTGCGCGCTCGGCAGTGATCCCGACGCCGTGCAGCCGGGCATCTTCGGTCCGGCGAAGATGCCGGTGCTCCGGGACGCGCCGTACGCGGAGAACTCCAACGACAGTGCCTGGCTGGCCAACATCGACCGGCCGCTGACCGGGTACGAGCGGGTGTTCGGCACGATCGGCACACAGAGGTCGATGCGTACGCGTGGCGCGGCCGAGGACGTGGCCGCGATGGCCGCGCGGGGGCGGCTGACCGTACGGGATCTCCAGGCGCAGCAGTTCGCGAACCGGGTGCCCGCGGGTGACCTCGTCGCGGACGACACGGCACGCGCCTGTGCCGCGCTGCCGGGCGGCACGGCAACGGGCGGCGACGGCAAGGCCGTTGACGTGTCCGAGGCCTGCGGTGTGCTCCGGGCCTGGGACCACTCGATGAACACCGGCAGCCGGGGCGCGCTGCTCTTCGACCGGTTCTGGCGGAAGCTCACGGTCGCGGTGCCGGCGGCGCAGCTGTGGAAGGTGCCGTTCTCGGCGGCGGACCCGGTCCGCACCCCGAACACGCTCAACACCGCCGCGCCGGGCTTCGCCACGGCCCTCGCGGACACGGTGACGGAGCTGCGGGCGGCGGGCGTCGCGCTGGACGCGCGGCTCGGCTCCCACCAGTTCGTCGTACGCGGTGATCGGCGCATCCCCGTGCCGGGCGGCACGGAGTCGCTCGGCGTGTGGAACAAGGTGGAGATGCCGTGGAGCGCGGCGGCCGGCGGATACACGGAGGTCACCACCGGGTCCTCGTACATCCAGGCCGTCGGCTGGGACGGCGGCCGCTGCCCGGTCGCCCGCACCCTGCTGACGTACTCCCAGTCCTCGAACCCGAACTCGCCGCACTTCAGTGATCAGACGCGGCTGTTCTCGGACGAGCGGTGGGTGACCTCGCGGTTCTGCGAGAAGGACATCCTGTCGTCGCCGGGTCTGCGGGTCGTGCGGGTGAGCGACCACCGCTGACCGTGGACCGCCCCGTCCTTCGGGACCGCGGGGCGGACGGCGACGGAGGACGGTGCGCGGTGGCCAGGAGTTCTCAGGTCACCGCGCGCCGTCGCGTCACAGGCCCGGGTGGCCCGGCCTGCCGTGCCGAGGACCGCGAGGGCGCCGTCGACGCGGGTCCTCGTGGACCGATGAGCGGACCTGGGTCACATGGCCCGGGTGCGGCCCTCCCAGTACGGATCGCGCAGCCGCCGCTTGTACAGCTTTCCGTTGGGATCGCGGGGCATCGCCGCGATGAAGTCGACGCTCTTGGGGCGCTTGTACCCGGCGAGCTGCCGCTCGCAGTGGCCGAGGATGTCGGCGGCGAGTGCCGGACCCGCTTCGTGGCCCGGCGCGGCCTCGACCACGGCCTTGACCTCCTCGCCCCAGTCGTCGTGCGGGATGCCGAAGGCGGCCGCGTCGGCGACGGCGGGGTGGGTGAGCAGGGCCGCCTCGATCTCCGCCGGGTAGATGTTGACCCCGCCCGAGATGATCATGTCGATCTTGCGGTCGCGGAGGAAGAGATAGCCGTCCTCGTCGAGAAGGCCCAGGTCGCCGACGGTGAAGAAGTCGCCGATGCGGTTCTTCCGGGTCTTGGTCTCGTCCTTGTGGTACGAGAATCCGCCGGTGCTCATCTTCATGTAGACGGTGCCGAGTTCACCGGGCGGCAGCCGGTTGCCGTCGTCGTCGAAGACCGCCAGCTCGCTGATCGGCCACGCCTTGCCGACGGTGCCTGGCTTTTTCAGCCAGTCCTCGGCGGTCGCGAAGGATCCGCCGCCCTCGCTGGCCGCGTAGTACTCCTCGACACTGTCTCCCCACCACTCGATCATGGCTCGTTTCACATGGTCCGGGCACGGGGCCGCGCCATGGATGGCGTGCCGCATGGAGGAGACGTCGTAGCGGGCCTTGACCTCGTCGGGGAGGGCCAGCAGCCGGTGGAACTGGGTCGGCACCATATGGGTGTGAGTGCACCCGTGTGCGGCGATGACACACAGCATCTCCTCGGGTGTCCACTTGTCCATCAGCACCAGCCGGTGGCCGATGTGCAGGGACGCGCCCGCGAACTGGAGTACCGCGGTGTGGTAGAGCGGCGAGCAGACGAGGTGCACGTTGTCGCCGAACGGCCTGATGCCGAAGATGCCGAGGAAGCCTCCGAGGTACGACTCCTCGGGGAGCTTGCCGGGCAGCGGGCGCCGGATCCCGCGCGGGCGCCCGGTGGTGCCGGAGGTGTAGTTCATGACCCAGCCGAGGGTGCGGTCGGCGGGCACGGACCCGGGCCGGCCGTCGAGGAGTTCGGCGTACGGCCGGAAGCCCTCGATCTCGCCGACGGCGTACCGCTGTGTCCCGGGAAGCTTCGCCTCGTCGGCGGCGTGCCGGGCGGCGTCGGCGAACCTCTCGTGGGCGATGAGGACCTTGGCGCCGGAGTCGGAGACGATCCAGGCGATCTCGGGGCCGACGAGGTGGTGGTTGACGGGGACGAGGTAGAGACCGGCCTGCGAGGCGGCGAGGTAGGCGACGAAGAACTCGACGCCGTTGGGGAGCACGACCGCGAAGGAGTCGCCGCGCCGGAGGCCGGCGGCACGCAGTCCGTGGACGAGCCCGTTGGCGGCCTCGTGCAGCCGTCCCGCGGTCCACTCCTCGCCGGCGGGGGTGACGAGGACGACACGCTCGGGGTCGGCGGCGGCCTGGGCCCAGAAACCGTTCGGTGCTGTGCTCATGCCTGTTCCCCCCTGCCCGCGATGCGGTTGATGCGGTCGACGGCGCGCTCGAAGCCCCGGGTCAGGTCGTCGAAGACCTCCTGGACGGCGCGTTCGCTGTTCATCAGGCCGACGATCTGTCCGACCGGGGTGCCGAGCAGCGGCTCCACCTCGTACTTCTGGATGCGGGAGACGGCGTCGGCGACGAGCAGTCCCTGGAGCGGCATGGGTAGCGTGCCGGGGCCGTTCGGGTCGTCCCAGGCCTCGGTCCACTCGGTGCGCAACTGGCGTGCCGGCTTGCCGGTCAGGGCGCGCGAGCGGACGGTGTCACCGGATCCGGCGGCGAGCAGTTTCCGGGTGACGGCGGGCGAGTGCATGTCGGCCTCGGTGACGGTCAGCCAGACCGACCCGAGCCACACCCCTTGGGCGCCGAGGCTGAGGGCGGCGGCCACCTGCTGTCCGCTGCCGATCCCGCCGGCCGCCAGGACCGGCAACGGGTCGACGGCTTCGACCACTTCGGGTGTGAGCACCATCGAGGCGATCTCTCCGGTGTGTCCGCCGGCTTCGTAGCCCTGCGCGACGACGATGTCGATGCCCGCCTCGGCGTGCTTGCGCGCGTGCCGGGCGCTGCCCGCGAGGGCGGCGACGAGCACCCCCTGGGCGTGGGCGCGTTCCACGACATCGGCGGGAGGTGAGCCCAGCGCGTTGGCGAGCAGCTTGATCGGATAGTCGAAGGCGACATCGAGCTGGCCGCGGGCGACCTGTTCCATCCACCCGGTGATACGCCAGCCCGACACATCGCCCTCGGCGAGTTCGGGCACGCCGTATTTGGCGAGGGTGTCCTTGACGTACTGGCGGTGCCCCTCGGGGATCATCGCCTCGACGTCGGCCTCGCTGACGCCCTCGACCTTCTTCGCGGGCATGACGACGTCCAGGCCGTAGGGCATACCGTCGACGTTCGCCTCGATCCAGTCGAGGTCGCGCTCCAGGTCGGTGGGGGCGGTGTAGCGGACCGCGCCGAGCACACCGAATCCACCCGCGCGACTGATGGCCGCGGCGACGGCGGGAAACGGCGTGAAGCCGAAAATGGCGTGCTCGACTCCCAGTTCCTTGCTCAGCTCCGTCTGCATGGCCGCAGGATGCCGCAGACATCCGGACGAGGGAAGGCCTTTTCTGATACTCCGTCAGATCTCTTGAAGGCTGCCGGGGAGGGTTGACACGCCCACGCCTGACGGGAAAGTTTCACTCGGCACAGCAGACCCGGAAAGATACTTTCAGGCGACGCGAGCGAGAGGCTTCTCGATGACCGAAGGCGCGAAGGACAGGACGGAAGGCGAGCGGGACGGAGCGGGGGGCGACCGGGCCAGAGCGGGCGGCGGCCTGACCCGTCGTCAATGGGGCAAGGGCGTACTGGCCGTGGGCGGGGCACTGGCCCTCACCCCCTTCCCGGCGGGCCCGGCGGCGGCCTCGACGGGAAGCGGCCGCCAGACCTTGCGGCACGGCACCCCCGGGCAGGCCGGGCTGCTCGCCGGTCATCTGTGCCAACTGGTCGCGGACGCCGAGGCGTTCCTCGACCCCTCCCCCAAGTACCCCTGGTACGCCGGTGCCGTGCTGCTCGCCGGGCGCGGCGGCACGGTGGCCCTGCACCAGCCGATCGGGATGGCCGTGCGCTATGCCGCGTACGACGAGAAGACCGACACCGGCGTGGAGTTCGCGGCCGACCAGCAGATCCCGGCGGCGAAGGACACGGTCTACGACCTCGCCTCCGTCTCGAAGCTGTTCACCTCGATCCTCGCCGTGCAGCAGATGGAGCGCGGCACCCTGGAGCTGGAGGCCACCGTCGCCTCGTACCTCCCGGAGTTCGCGGGCGGCGGCAAGCAGGACATCACCGTCCGTCAACTGCTCACCCACACCTCGGGGTTCCGCTCCTGGATCCCGCTGTACAAGGCGCCGACCCACGAGGGAAAGCTCCAGCTCATCTGGGACGAGGTGCCCCTCCGTCCGCCCGGCACCGCGTACCTCTACTCCGACCTGAACCTGATCTCGCTCCAACTGGTCCTGGAGAGGATCACCGGCCGGGCCCTCGACACCCTCCTGCGCGACGAGATCACCGGCCCCCTCGGCATGGACCGCACCCGCTACAACCCGCCCGCCTCCTGGAAGCCGGAGATCGCCGCCACCGAGGACGCCCGGCTGCCGTGGTCGGGACTGGACCGCGGGCTCGTGTGGGGCGAGGTCCACGACGAGAACGCGTACTCGCTCGGCGGTGTCGCCGGTCACGCGGGGGTCTTCTCCCGCGCCTGGGACCTGGCGATTCTGGGCCGTACGCTGCTGAACGGTGGCGCGTACGGCAAGGCCCGCATCCTGAAGCCGGAGACGGTGGACCTGATGTTCACCGACTTCAACACCGCCTTCCCGGGCGACGAACACGGCCTGGGCTTCGAGCTCTACCAGCACTGGTACATGGGCGCGATGGCGACACCGCGCACCGCCGGCCACACCGGGTTCACCGGCACCTCGCTCGTCCTCGACCCGACGACCGACTCCTTCCTGATCGTCCTCGGCAACTCCGTCCATCCCGTGCGCAATTGGCGATCCGGCTCCGCTCCCCGGGTCGCCGCCGCGAACAACCTGGCGCGGGCCGTCCCGGTGCGTCCCGCGCGCGGCCGTACGTCCTGGTTCTCCGGCACGGCGAGCGCGACGACGGCGACACTGACGCTGCCCGCGCTCGACACCACCGCCGGTCCCCCGCGCCTCGGCTGCGCGCTGTGGTGGGACACCGAGCCCCGGTCGGACCTCCTGTTCCTGGAGTCCTCCACCGACGGTGGCACGACCTGGCAGCCGGTTCCCTTCACGACCCGGCGACGGTCCGAGGCCCCGGAGGACCATCCGGCGGGTACGGCCACCGGCTGGTCGGGGCGAGTGTGGCACCGGCTCGGCGCGGACCTGCCGAGCGCGCCGGCACTCACGCTGCGCTGGCGGTACACGACCGACCGGCTGTACGTCGGCCGCGGCGCGTACGTCGACGCCCTGCGGGTCGAGACCGGCGACCGCGTCGTCTTCGACGAGACACGGCCTGCGGACGCGGCGCGGATCGCGACAGTGGGCTGGGAGCCGTCCCGGGACTGACGGGCTGAGCGGCGGGTCGGCTACGCGCCCCCCGCCGCCCAGCGCCGCAGCGTCCGACGAAATCCCGGCCGACCGAACCGCCGCCCTCGCCCTGGGGCATCCGAGCAAGGACGGCGAGTCACCGACGGCGACTGCGCTTCGCCCCGGCCGGGGGCAGCTCCGGCCTCGGCTCGTGTCGACCTCGGCTCGCGTCGGCCTCGAGTTGGACCGGCCCGGACCGGATCAGACCAGACGGGCCCAGCTCGGCTCAGACCGACTCGGACCGGCTCGGCCCCGCTCAGCCCGGGTCCGACCGGCTCGGCGCCCGCGGCAGCGGGCTAGGCTCGCCGGCCCAGGGACTCCAGGACCGCCTTCGCGGCGTTGTGGCCCGGTACGCCGCTCACGCCGCCGCCGCGCACCGCGCCCGCCCCGCACAGCAGCACATTCGCGTGCCGGGTCTCGACGCCCCAGCGGCCGGTGCCCTCCTGGACGTAGGGGAAGGCGAGGTCGCGGTGGAAGATGTTGCCGCCGGGCAGGCGCAGATCGCGCTCCAGGTCGAGCGGGGTCTTGGCCTCGATGCACGGCCGCCCGTCCGCGTCGGTGGCCAGGCAGTCGGCGAGCGGCTCGGCGAGGTGCGCCTCCAACTGTGCCAGCGTCGACTTCAGCAGTTCCTCCCGTACGGCGTCGTTGTCCCGTTCGAAGAGCCGGGCGGGCGTGTGGAGGCCGAAGAGCGTGAGGGTCTGGTATCCCTGCTCCACCAGGTCCCGGCCGAGGATGCTCGGGTCGGTGAGCGAGTGGCAGTAGATCTCGGAGGGCGGCGCCGAGGGCAGTTCACCGGACGCGGCCTGCGCGTGGGCCGTCGCCAACTGCTCGTAGCCCTCTGCGATATGGAAGGTCCCGGAGAACGCCTCGCGCGGGTCGACGGAGGTGTCGCGGAGCCTAGGCAGCCTCTTGAGCAGCATGTTCACCTTGAGCTGGGCGCCCTCGGCGGGCGTCGGCTGCTCGTCACCGGTCAGGTGCGCGAGCTCCTGGGGTGAGGCGTTCACCAGGACGTGACGGGCCGCTACGACGCCCTCGCCGTCGGCGGTCCGGTAGGTGATCTCGGCCGACTCGCCGTCCGTGTCGATCCGCAGCACCTCGTGTCCGGTGGCGATCACGGCCCCCGCGGTGCGCGCGGCGGAGGCGATCGCGTCGGTGAGGGCGCCCATCCCGCCGACCGGCACGTCCCAGTCTCCGGTGCCGCCGCCGATCACGTGGTACAGGAAGCAACGGTTCTGCCGCAGCGACGGGTCGTGGGCGTCGGCGAAGGTGCCGATGAGCGCGTCGGTGAGAACGACACCGCGGACGAGGTCGTCGGTGAAGTACTCCTCGACGGCCGCGCCGACCGGCTCCTCGAAGAGGATCCGCCAGGCGTCGTCGTCGTCGACGCGGGTCCGCAGCTCCTCGCGGGTGGGCAGCGGTTCGGTGAGCGTCGGGAACACGTTCCGGGCGACGCGCCCGGTCATCGCGTAGAAGCGCTGCCACGCCTCGTACTCGCGGTCCGATCCGGTGAGCCGGGCGAACGCCTCGCGGGTGCGCCGCTCGCCGCCGCCGACGAGCAGCCCGGTGGGCCGTCCGTCGCGCTCGACGGGCGTGTACGAGGAGACCGTGCGGCCACGGACCCGGAAGTCGAGGCCCAGGTCCCGCACGATCTTCCGGGGCAGCAGGCTCACCAGGTACGAGTAGCGCGAAAGACGCGCGTCGACTCCGGCGAACGGCCGGGTGGACACGGCGGCGCCCCCGGTGTTCCCCAGGCGCTCCAGCACCAGCACGGAGCGCCCGGCCCGGGCCAGGTAGGCGGCGGCGACCAGTCCGTTGTGGCCCCCGCCGACGATCACGGCGTCATATCCCTCGTGTGCAGGCATGGTTCTTCGTAGCACGTGATGATCTACGCCTGCCAGAGGTGCGCGGCAAGCGGCGGTCGGCCGTACGAGGGGGCGCGGACGCCGGCCGCCGTGGTGGTCAGCGTCCTCCGGCTGCTCGCTGCTGCCGCAGGGCGGCCACTCTCCGGTACAGCTCCACCGCCTCCTGCCCGTGTCCCAGCTGCTCCAGGCAGTGCGCTTCGTCGTTGCGGCTGGCGAGGGTGTCGGGATGGTCGGCGCCGAGCACGCGGTCGCGGGCGGCGGCGACGCGCCGGTACTCGGTGAGGGCGTCGGCCCAGCGGCCGAGCCAGCCGAGCCCGACGGCGACCTCGCGGCGGCTGACGAGCGTGTCGGGGTGGTCGGCGCCGAGCACGCGCTCGCGGATGACGCACACGTCACGGGACTCGGCGAGCGCCTCCTCCCAGCGGCCCAGGCGGCCGAGGTTCACACCGAGCCCGTGCCGTGCGCGCAGGGTTTCGGGATGCGCGGCGCCCTGGGCCCGGGTGCGGTCGTCGACGAGGGAGCGATACAGCTCCAGTGCCTGCGCGCTGCGGCCGAGCCTGCCGAGGCTGATGCCCACCTCGTAGCGGGCGGCGAGCGTGTCCGGGTGGTCCGGGCCCAGGGCCTGCGCACGGGCCCCCGCCACGTCCTGATAGGTGTGCAGCGCCTCGGGCCAGCGCCCCAACTGGCCGAGGGCATAGGCGACTTCATAGCGGGTGACGAGCGTGTCGGGGTGGGCCGGGCCGAGCACCCGGGCGCGGGCGGCGGCGACCTCGCTCGCCATGCGGTACGAGTCCTCCAGGCGTCCGAGTCTGCTGAGGTTGAAGGCGAGATTGTGGCGGCAGCGCAATGTGTCGGGATGGTCGGGGCCCATCGCTCGCTCCCGGGCGGCGAGCACCGACGTGTAGGCCTGGTGTGCCTCGAAGTGGCGGCCCAACTGGCCGAGCACATAGGCCATTTCCTGTCGCGCGGCCAAGGTGTCGGGGTGGCCTGCGCCGAGTACCCGCTCCCTGGCCCGGGCCACGCGCGCGTACTCGCCGAGCGCCTCGGCGGGGCGCCCGGTGCGGCTGAGGGTGAAGCCGACCTCGTAGCGGCTGGCGAGTGTGTCCGGGTGGTCGGGCCCGAGCAGATGCTCCCGTTCGGCGGCGACCGAGCGGTGCACCTCTCCCGCCTCGGTCCACCGGCCGAGCCGCCCGAGGCTCAGTCCGGCGTTGTGCCGCCCCGCCAGGGTGGTGAGCAACTCCGGGGCTGGGGTGGGTCGTTCACCGCGACCCGGCTGCGGCGTGACCGTGGTGGAGGGGCGGGCGATCCACTCGCCGGTGAGTCCGGCCGAGGCGTCCGGCGGGGTGACGCGCAGCCCCGCGCCGGTGGCCTTGTGGCCGGTGGTCATGCCCTGGGTCCAGGACGGCAGCCGTGCTGCGCGGGAGGGCGGCTGCTCGGGGCGGGACGGGACCCGGGGTGCCGGGGACGGCTGTCCCGCGGCGGGGTACGGCAGGGCCGGGGCGACCACCGTCGGCACGTACATCGGCGTGGTGCGCCCGGCGCTGATGCGGCGGGCGAGTTCGCGGGCGTCGTGCGGGCGCTGCTCGGGCTGCTTGGCGAGCAGGTCGAGGATGATCCGCTCCAGGTACTCGGGGATTTCGGCCCGGTGGTTGCGCGGCGGCTCAGGAACGGTGTCGCGGTGGCCGACGAGGACGGCCCAGGCGTCGTCGAGGTCGAACGGCGGTGCCCCGGTCGCGATTTCGTAGAGCACGCAGCCGAACGAGTACAGATCGCTGCGCTGGTCGACCTCCGAGCCGCCGATCTGTTCCGGCGACATGTAGTGCGGCGTGCCCATCGCGATGCCGGTGCCGGTGAGCCGCGAGGTGAATCCGATGTCGTGGCCGAGGCGGGCGATGCCGAAGTCGCATATCTTCACGGTGCCGTCGGTCAGCCGCATGATGTTCGCCGGCTTCAAGTCGCGGTGCACGATGCCCTGTTGGTGGGTGTACGCGAGCGCGGCGGTCACCTGGTCGGCGATGTCCACGACGTCGGCGACCGCCAGCGGATGGTGCTTGTTCTCCTCCAGGAGCTGGCCGAGATTGTGTCCCTCCAGCAGTTCCATCACCAGGTACAGCACACCGTCGGACTCGCCGAAGTCATGGACGACGGTCACCCCGCGGTGCTGAAGGGCCGCGGCGACCCGGGCCTCGCGCCGAAACCGCTCGCGCAGGACACGGGTGAAGGACTGGTCGTGGTGCGGGCCGAGCGGCTTGAGGCATTTGACGGCCACCTGGCGGCCCAGCGATTCGTCCCGCGCCCGCCACACCTCGCCCATGCCGCCGCGCCCGATCGGATCGAGCAGCCGGTAACGGCCCTGGATCAGCCTGCTCTCCGCCATCTCGTGTGATCGCCCCCGTCACTGCTCAGCTCCGAGCCCACCCCTGGCCCCGTCCAGTATGACGAGCTATCTGGCGACTTTGTACGGCGCCGGGCGCGAGCCGGGGCCGAGCCGTGACATGGCCGAGAGAATGTGTTTGGGCGGGAGTTGCCAGCGCAGCCGTGCGGGGACACAGCGCAGCGCGGTGCCCGTGACGCGCAGTCGCCGGGTCACGGTGGCGGGCCCCGGCGCCGCCCTGCCGTACAGCGCGTGGGCGTACGGCGGCAGAGCGGCGTACGCGAGCCGGGCCACGCGCCGCCACAGCAGTGCGCGCGCCGGTACGAGCAACGGGTGGACCGGCGGACGCGAGAGGAAGTCGTCCACGTCACGGGCCTCGGGGCCCGCGGCGAGTTCGGGCAGCACCCGCTCGAAGTACGCGGCCAGTTCGGCGCGGTCGGCCGGCACCTGGGCGGGGTCGAGCCCCACCAGCCGCGCGCCGACCCGGTGTTCCCCGATGTAGCGGTCGGCCTGCGCGTCCGTGAGCCGGAAGCCGGAACGCCGCAGGACGTACAGATAGGAGTCGATCTCCGCGCAGTGCACCCACAGCAGCAGTTCGGGCTCGTCGACGCCGTAGCGTTCGCCGGTGTCCGGGTCGGTGGCGGTGAGCATGCGGTGAATCTTCCGTACCCGGGCCCCTGCCCGCTCCGCGGCCTCGGCGGTCCCGTATGTCGTCGTCCCGACGAAGTTCGCCGTGCGCATGAGCCGGCCCCAGGCGTCGTTCCGGAAGTCGGAGTTCTGCATGACGCCGCGTACAGCGCGCGGGTGGAGGGCCTGGAGGTAGAGAGCGCGGATCCCGGCGACCCACATCATGGGGTCGCCGTGCATCTGCCAGGTGACCGAGTCGGGGCCGAACAGCCCGGGGTCACGGGCTCCGGTGGGGTCCACTCCGCCTGGTATGCCCAGGATCCGGAGCCGGCACACGTGGCGGGGCGTCGCCGTAACCCGGACGCGGTCAGTCCACCCCGGGTGCATCGGGCGCGTCGGCGGTGGTGGCCGCGTCCCGCAGGGCGTCCAGCAGACCGCGCAGGGCGGGCTGTTCGAAGGCGATCTCCCGTACGGCCGCCGAGATCACCCGGACCGGCTCGGGGTTGCGGACCGGGCGTACGACGACGCCGGGGTGCTGGTTGCGCAGCCCCAGCCGCGGCATCAGGCCGACACCGAGGCCAGCCGCGACAAAGCCCTGAGCGGTGGCGTAATCCTCGCTCTGAATGACGAAGTCGGGGCTGAAGCCGGCCGCCGCACAGGAGTCGATCACCGGTTCCAGGCAGGGGCCGGGCGGCTCGCTGCCGACCCACTGCTCGCCGGACAGCGCGCTCAGGTCGATGGTCTCCTCGCCGGCGAGCGGATGACCGAGGGGCAGTACGGCGGCGTAGGGGTCGTCGAGGAGGCGGATGAGCCGGAAGCCGTCGCCGACGCGGTCACGCGTCTGGACGACCACGGCCAGGTCGGCCCGGCCGCGTGCCACTTCCTGGAACGGGTCGTCCGGGTCGGTGAGTCGGAGGTCGACGCGGACGCCGGGGTGCTCGGCGCGCAGTCGGGCCAGGGCGGGGGCCACCAACGTGGACCCCGCTGTGGCGAAGTAGCGGACCGCCAGGCGTCCGGTGCGTCCGGCGCGGAGGTCGGCGAGGGCGGTCTCCGCCTGGGCGACCGCCGAGCTGATCAGAGCCGCGTGCTCGGTGAGCAGCAGGCCGGCGGCGGTGGGCCGCACCCCGCGGCCGACCCGTTCGAGCAGGGCCGTACCGGCCTGCTTCTCCAGCGCGGCCACCTGCTGACTGACGGCGGACGGCGTGTAGCCGAGGTGGGCCGCGGCAGCGGTGACCGTGCCGCTGGTGACCACCGCGCGCAGGACCTGCAGCCGCCTCACGTCAAGCATGTAGCACAGCTTAACAGAATGGGTAGAACCATTTGCTTGTCCTCAAAGCTTGGCTGGGGCACCTTCGAAGGACCGGGACCGAAGGAGCCCGCCGGACCGACCGCGGAACCGACCACCGAGCCGGACATCGACCGAATCGAGGACAACCGTCGTGAACAGCAGTACACGGAGTCTGCGGGGTGGAATGCGGGTGGCCGTGCTCGCTCTGCTGTGGGGCTCGACCTTCCTCTGGATCGAACTGGCGCTGCGCGGGCTCTCCCCGCTCCAGGTCACGTTCGTCCGCTGTGTCCTCGGCGCGCTCGTCCTCACCGCCGCCTGCTACGCGACGGGCCGGAGCATGCCTCGGGGCGTCACCGTCTGGCGCCACATCGTCGTCGCGGCCTTCTTCTGCAACGCGCTCCCGTTCGCGCTGTTCAGCCTGGGCCAGCAGACCGTCGACTCGGGTCTCGCCGGAGTCCTGAACTCCACGACCCCCATCTGGTCGATCGCCCTCGGTCTCGCCCTCGGCTCGGAACATGGACTCCGCCCCGTCCGTCTGACAGGCCTTCTGCTCGGCTTCGCCGGCACGATCGTCATCTTCGCCCCCTGGCAGACGAACGGGGCCATCGGCTGGGGCGCCCTCGCCATCCTCGGCGCGGCCGCCAGCTACGCCGTCGCGTTCACGTACATGGGTCGCACCCTGGTCGGCAAGGGCACCCCCACCATCTCCCTCTCCGCCGCCCAGCTCGTCGCGGCGAGCGGACTGACCGCCGTCACGATGCCGATCGGTGGCCTGAAGTCGATCGACCCCGGTCCGACCGTCGTGGTCGCGGCTGTCGTTCTCAGCGTCTTCTGCACCGCGATCACGTTCCACCTCACCTACCGGATCATCAATGACGAGGGCGCCACCAGCGCGGCCGTGGTCGGCTACCTGCTGCCCGTGGTCTCCGTTCTCCTCGGCGTGGTCGTCCTGGGCGAACACCTCAGCGTCCGGGTGGTGCTGGGCATGGCCGTGGTCCTCGTGGGCGTCGCGATGACGCGGCGGAACGGGACCACGACCGCACCTGCGGCTCCGGTCGGCGGAAAACCCTCGTCACTTCACTGTGGCCGTACGTGTCGCCCCCTTGCATCCGATTCAGCCCCGGGGCACATCGGTACAGCGCTCATCGGTGACCGCCGGCACCGGCCCGGTCGTCTGCGATGAGTCACGGCAATTGCTCTGGACGAATGATGGGCAGCCGCACGTGGAACTCCGCGCCAGTCGGAGAACCGGCGATCCACACGCGGCCGCCGTGAGTAGTGACCACGTCGCGGACGATCGCAAGGCCCAACCCCACGCCGCCGGAGTTCCGGTCGCGAGCGGACTGGACTCGGAAGAATCGGTCGAAGACCTGCTCGCGGTGGGCGGCGGCGACCCCCGGACCGTCGTCGGCCACGACCAGCTCGGCCGCCGGGCCCACCTCAACTCCGCCGGCGTTCCCGTACCCGCACACGTTCACCTCCTCGAACGGGAACAGACGTACGGCGATCCTGGTGCGCGCCTGCCGTTCCGCATTGTCGAGCAGGCTGCGTACGACCGCCCGCAGCTGCTGCCCAGGGCGTCGACGCCTTCATTGCGGCTGGTGCCGACGTAGCGGCCCAGGTGGGCGTCGAGCGCGGCCACCAGGCGCGCGCCGAGGTCCGCGCCGGGCGCGGCCAGCGCTGCGCGGACGGCTCCGAGGGCCTTGTCCAGCTCCTGCCGCATGGTCGCGCGGAACAGCTCCGGCTTGCTGGAGAAGAGGAAGTACAGGCCGGGGCGGGAGACGTCCGAGGCCTGAGCCACGGCGTCCATCGACGTCCTGCGGTAGCCGAAGGTGGCAAACACGGTCAGTGCGGCCTCAAGTGTCTGCTCGCGACGCTGGACGTCGCCTCGGGGCGTAGGAATGCGCATACTGCACCCAGTGGGCGCACTATGCAAAATTAGTTGAGTCTGTATAGTTGAGGTCAGGGGGCGCACCAATGAAAGAGAGAGCACCATGAGCAAGACAGTTCTGATCACCGGCGCCTCGACCGGCATGGGCGAGACGCTCACCTTCGAGTACGTCGAGCGCGGCTGGAACGTCGTGGCCACCATGCGTGACACGGCCAAGGCCAACCCGGCCTTCGCCGACCTCGACACCGTTCTGGTCACCCGCCTCGATGTCACTGACCGCGTCGGCATCGACCAGGCCGTCAAGGAGACGCTCGACCGCTTCGGTGCCATCGACGCCGTCGTCAACGCCGCCGGCTACGGCCAGCTCGGCACGGTCGAGGAAGTCAGCATCGACCAGTTGCGCGCCCAGTACGAGACCAACGTGGTCGGCGTCGTCCAGGTGGTCCAGGCCGTGCTCCCGCACATGCGCGAACGCGGCGCCGGTCACATCGTCAATGTCGGCTCCATGGGGGGCCACGTCAGCCTGCCCACCATGGCCGTGTACTGCTCGTCCAAGAGTGCCCTGCAGAACCTGACCGAGGGACTGGCCTGGGAGCTCGGCCCGCTGGGCATCCACGTCACCCTGGTCGAGCCGGCGGGCTTTCACACCAACTTCACGGCCAGCTCGAAGTTCCCCGCCACGTCCATCGCCGCCTACGCCGACTCGTACGCCACCATGGCCGAGTTCGACAAGCATGCGGTGCGCGGCGACCTCGCCAAGTCCATGTCGGCCGTCGCCGACATCACCGGCGTCGACGAGCCCCCGCTGCACCTCGCGGTGGCCCCCGCCGCCCTGGAAATGGTGCGCGGGCGCTTCACCCAGCTGATGGACGAG
Source organism: Streptomyces sp. NPDC002935 (assembly GCF_040611295.1). NCBI lineage: Bacteria > Bacillati > Actinomycetota > Actinomycetes > Kitasatosporales > Streptomycetaceae > Streptomyces > Streptomyces sp. NPDC002935. The sequence goes on along the minus strand of NZ_JBEXNW010000025.1, from coordinate 9,934 downwards.
TACGCCCGCTGGGAGCAGGTCACGGCCGCCACCGCCTCTTGACGGCTGCACCCCTGCGCAGCACCACGCGCGGGCCGACGAAACCCCGGCGCGGACCGGTCGCAGCGACCGGTCCGCGCCGGCGTGCCCCGCCGTCGCACATGACGCTCTCCCTTTCTCTTCTCATGGAGCGGCCTCGATCCGTACTGAACAAAATGATGGAAGCGGTACAGGATGTGCACTCGGTACAGTGCGTATATGTCAGTTACCCGAGGAGACCCCCAACGCCGCGAGCAGGTGCTCGCGTGCGCGCTGACCGTTTTCGCGACCTTCGGATACCGCAAGACGTCGATGGACGCGGTGGCCCAGGCCGCGGACGTCTCCCGCCCCGGCCTCTACTTCCTCTTCGCCAGCAAGGAGGAACTGTTCCGTGCGACCATGCAGCAGGAACTGGACAAGGCCCTGGGTGACGTCCGTACGGCGCTGGCCACACCCGGCATGGACCTCGGCGCGCGCCTGGTGGCCGCGCTCGACGCCCATCTGGGCCGTTATGTCGGTACCCACCTCAGCGAGGGTTTCGATGCCCTGCTGGAGCAGGGAGCAGCAAAGCTCGACGGCATGTACGACGACTACCGGTCCGCTTTCCAGGACGCACTGACTGAAGCCATCGCCACCTCCGGACGGCCTACCGGCGAGATCATGCCGCAGCAGATCGCCGAGGTCCTGGCCGCCGCCGGTGAAGGGTGGAAGCACCGCGTGGCCGACCGTCCGGAATTCGTCGACAAGCTCGCTCTGGCCGTTGACGTGGTGTTGCGGCCATAGGCCAGACGGCCTGTCTCCGATCCGCGTTGCGGACTCGACCTCCACGCGGCAGGAGCCGATCGCCGCACGAGGCGTGCCGGAAAGCGGCAGGAGGCTGCCGCCCGACTTCACCTGATCAGGCCGCTGCGCCGATGCCCTCGGCTCAGGTCCTGGTCGCGGAGCCGGGCGAAGTCGATGTCGAGTTCGGGGTCGTACGCCGCGGGCTGGACGGCGAGTTCGTGGGTGGAGTACTCGCCGAACCGTTTAGATATGTCGACCGACTTGCCGTCCTCGCCGAGCGCGCTGATGTACTCGCCGCGAGCGCTTCCGACGCCGCGGTGAACTCCAGCTTCTCGGCCGGGTCGAACATCACCGACCGGTCCTGGCCGAGCTGCCGGTACAGCAGCACCTCCCAGAAGTTGCCGTGATACGCGGAGACCTCGCGTGGTCGATGAGTCGGGGTCCAGCCTCCTGACTGTGCCACTCTCCATGGATGTCGTTTCAAGGTGAGTCGGGAGTCACCTGTGCCGTTCTTCCATGAGCAATGTCGATGAGGATTGATGTCACCGGGGCAGCACAGATCAGTAGCTGGTCGTAGTCACGGGGCAATACGAAGGCGCTCGCGGATGCATGCGGCGTCAATAAAGCTGTCGCGGTGCCCTTGATCATCCTGATACGACATGGGGATGGCTGCTGAAGCGCTGAATCCCACAGACCGTCTGCTTGCCGAGCGGGCTTGCGAACGCCTCATCGTCGAGTTTGTCCACAAGCTCGACCTGGGCGAGCCGGGTGACGTGGCCGATCTCTTCACGTATGCCGGATTTTGGGAGTGGCCGGAAGGCGACCGCCGGGTTGAGGGCCGTGACGCACTTCGGTCGTATTTCGCCGGTCGGCCCGCGGACCGGCTCTCGCGCCGGATATGCACGAATATCCTGGTCACCGTCAGTTCAGAGTCGACGGCCACCGCGACCACCTACTTCACCACATACCGTGTCGACGGACATGTCGGTGGTTGCCTGCCCCCGCAGGCCCCGACACAGGTCGGCCACTACGAGGACACGTTCCTCAAGGTCGAAGGCCATTGGCTCCTCAGTTCTCGGTCCTTGTATCTGGCCTTTGCCGGACCGACCGAACGGCTTGAAGCAGCAGCCGCAGAGTGAACCCGTCCTGGCATGAGGCACCGGGCGAGCGTCCACCGGTCCAACATGACGAAGCTGGGCCCCGACGGCCACGTCGCCCGCCGGGCCGACGGGGTCGACGACCGGGCCGACGCCGTGGAAGCCCGCCTTGACGCCGTCGGTGCTGCCGAGTCCGTACACCCCGTCCGCGGTGAGGCCGTCCACGGGCAGCGCGGCACCCGGGTGGTGAATGTAGCTGGGCCAGGTGAGCGCGTCCGCCGCGGAGAAGTGCGCGGGCTGCTCCTGGGTAACACGCAGCACCGGCACGCCGCCGACCAGCGGAGCGGTACCGCCGCCCAGCATTCCGGGCGCCCAGCCGCCGACCGCGACCACGACCGCATCGGCGCGCAGTTCCTCCTCGCTGCCGCTGTGGCGGCGGCTGGAGCAGAGTGACGGGGGTTTGATGGTGATCCGAGCCGCGTTGAGCCGATGTCAGCTCTGCTCAGGGCACTCGATGGACACCTTGGGCAGCTTTCGGGCCAGTGGGGCAGGGAGTCAATGGGCCCATGTGCCGAGCGTCTGCATGACCGCGGGAACGATGAGGCATCGGATGACGACGGCGTCGAGCAGGACGGCAACAGCAAGGCCGAGTCCGAACTGCTGGAGCATACGGTCGTTGCTGAGGACGAAGGCTCCGAAAGGGTGCCTCTGAACTCCAAGCGTCCGACGGGGTGATGGCGCTCGTGGAAACCGGCTCTGGCCGCAGTTCCGTGATACCGCGCGCGCACGTCCGAGGAAGCAGTGTGCGGGAGAGGGAAGCGGCGGCCCGGGGATCCGGAACGGACTACTCGGTCAACCGGCTCTGTGCGAACAACAGGAGGTCGTCGCCCCCGATCTCGCGGGGCCGGCCGTCCGGTGTCTCCCATTCCGCGATGAACCACGCTCCGTGCCACTCGACCCGCCACACCTTGCCGTGACGGTTCTCGAACTCGACGAAGCTGCCCTCACCGCCCTCCATCAGCCGAAGCTCCTCCAGCAGGCGCTTCGGTTCGGTAAGGCCGCGTCCGGGGTTGCCGCTCCGGCCCCGGGTGCGCGTATTGGTGTAGCGCATCTTGAGAAAGGGGAGAGGCTCGCGGTCGAAGTTGTTCATCTTGAGCATGCGGTACCGGGAGACGGCCTCTTCGAGGGTCTCGTCTCCGGAGAACTCGCAGGAATGGGCGGGAAACGTCAGGCGGACGTGCGGAGTGAGGTCGGGATTCTCGACCCGGTAGAAGCCGTGCACCTGCGGCCCCACCCCCGCCACCACGTCGAACCTCCTTCCCCCGGGCGCCGCGAATCCGCCGGCCGTGCCCAGATGGGGATGGCCCGCGAAGATGTCCTCCTCGTGCTCCCGCGCGAACTCCAGTGTGGCGACAGCCAGTTCCTGGTCGTACGAATTGCGGGCACTGAGCTGGAGCAGCCGCCGGCCGTCCGCGGAGAGCGCGCCCGCGAAGTCGATCCCCGGAGCGGGTGACCAGTGCCAGGCGTCCGCCGGGCCGGGAAGCGGCTCCACATTGCGGAAGCCGCTCACTACGGCACGGATGTCCATGATTCCTCCACGATCAGGTGCATGAGTAGCCCTCACCGACTTCCTGGATGTAGGTGTCCGTCATACGGCCACCGCCGCGTGAGTTCTCGCTCCAGTCCATCGGTTCCAGATGATCCGTGTTGTTGTAGAAGCCGTTGCGCGCCGCCCTGTCGCTGAAGCGTCCCTCGCGGTTCCAGTGCTGGACCACCGGGTCCAGATGCTCGTAGGTCACCGTCCGGCTGAAGGGCTTCGGGTTCTCGGCGGCCGGGTCCCAGATCAGCTCGTCGTTGCCGTTGCGCCAGGTGAGCTGGTCGCGCGGGACTCTCACATCGTTCGCGTCACGCGGTACTCCTCCGAGCGCCCGGCCCTCGTCGGTGTAGTTCTCGACCATGTAGTCGTGGGTGGATGTCCGGTATTCGGAAGGGTACTGATTGTCGCGCGTGTACTCGCGCTCACCCTCCGGGAGGGCCGGGTCCCGCCCGAACCGCATGCCGTTGTTCGGGTCCTGCCAGGACAGGCCCAGCGGGTCGATCCACCGGTAGGGATTGGGCACGTAGGCGCTGTCGTTGGGGCCGGCGGCCAGGCCGAGCGGGTCCGGGCTGGTGTACTGCGCCGTCGCGGGGTCGTAGTGGCGCTCGTAGTTGTAGTGCCACCCGGTCTCCCGGTCGGCGTACTGGCCGGGGAAGCGCAGCAGGCACTCGGTCTCCCCAGTGCCGGCGCCCTGGAACCGCTCGGGGAGGCGCTCCCCCCACAGGGTCGTGCGGGGCTGCCAGGCCACCTCACCGTCGGCGGAGACCAGCTCGGACGGAGCGCCCGACAGGTCGGTGACGATGGCGTGGAAGCGCGCATCCCCGCCGGCGCCGGACCGGTCGAGCTGGGCCACCGGCTGGTGGCCGCCCGGGCGGTAGTCCCACGACGTGGCCCGGCCGGCGCGGCTGACCTGCTCGATGAGCCTCGTACCGTCCCAGGAGAAGCGGATCTCGTCGGCGACGGCTCCCCCGTCGTCAAGTCGCTGCTTCGCCACGCGCCGCCCGACGGAGTCGTACAGGTACGTCCAGCGCTCGCCGTCCCGGGTGGTCGTCCCGGTAAGCCTGTTGCGGCTGTTCCACGTGTACGTCTGCGTCCGCTGCTGCCCGTTGAGAAGGCGCAACACGGAGCGCACGACGCGGCCCTCGCCGTCCCGCTCGTACCGGGTACGGCCGCGGTGCGTGATCCGGTCACCGGCGTGGGTGCGGTCCGCGTCGGTGCCGTCCGTCCCCGGGAGCGCGGCGCGGCTGACGTTGCCCGCCTCGTCGTACCGGTAGCGCTCGGTCCAACCTCGTCCGTCGACCGCCGTGACGCGGCCCCGCGGATCGAGGCCGAACCGCTTCTCTCCCCCGGTGAGTTCCTCGATGCCGGTCGGGATGCCGTCGGGCCGGTAGGTGTACTCACGCCGCTGGAGGAGCGTGTCCGCCCCCACGGAACCGCGGACCAGGTGCTGGGCGCCGAGCCGGCCAGCGGTGTCCCAGGACTGGTCGAGCGTGACGCCGCCGGGCAGCCCCCGCTCGGTCTCCCGCCCGCAGGCGTCGAACCCGAACGTGATGCGGTGTCCGTCGGTGTCGAGCGCGGGGGGACGACCGGCGCCGTCGTACGTCCAGGTGGACTCGATGCCCGTGGGGGTGCGCCGCAGGACGCGGCGCCCCAGGGAGTCGTACGCGTATCGGGTGGTCCTGCCGTCGATGCTCTCGGACAGCAGCAGGCCGAGCTCGTTGTACTCCCGCTCGACGGTGACCTCCGGGCCGCTCTCCCGCACCACACGCCCGGCCGCGTCGTAGGCGTAGCGGATCGAGAGGCCGTCGTGCCGCATCTCGGTGAGCCGGCCGAGTACGTCACGGCCGAACTCCACCGTCTCGCCGACGCCGTTGGTCCGGGCCGCGAGCGTGCCCATGGCGTCCAGCCGGTAGGTGAGGGTCCGGCCGGTGAAGTCGCTCTCCTCGATCAGCCGATTCACCGCGTCGTACGTGTACTGCCAGGACCGCTCGTGCGGATCCGTGACGCTCAGCAGGTTCAGCTCGGTGTCGTAGCCGAACGAGAGGGTGGTGCCGTCGCTCGTCGTCCGCGCCGCGACCTGACCGAAGGGTCCGACCGTGAAGGAGGTGACGTGTCCGGCCCGGTCGGTCTGGGCGAGCAGATTCCCCTCCGCGTCCCACTCCCAGGTCTCCCGGTGCCCGTCGGGACCCCGACGCCACACGGTCCGGCCCTCGGCCGTCGTCCCCAGGCGTGTGGTGCGGCCGAGCGGGTCGGTGACGCCGGACACCCTGCCGAAGTCGTCGCGTTCGATCGTGGTCACCGCGCCCTGGACGTCGGTGAACTCCACGGGCAGCCCCGCGCCGTCGCAGCGGGCTCGGCTCGTCCGGCCGGCCGGGTCCGTGGCGGCGACCAGGCCGCCGTGCTCGTCGTAGGCGTACCGGGTCTCCAGACCGGTCGGGCCGATCGTGGCGACATGGTTGGCGCCGTCGTAGACGTTCCGCCAGACCGCTCCGCCCGGAGTCACCGCCGACACCAGCCGGTGCAGCTCGTCGTACGTCGCCTCGGCCGAGGTCCCGTCGGGACGGACGACGGCGGTGACGTTGCCGGCGGCGTCGTGCCGGTAGCGGACGATCCCGCCGAGCGGGTCGGTCTGGGAGACCAGGCGGTCGAACCGGTCCCATTCGGCGGTCACCGACTCCCCGAGGGCGTTCGTCGTGGAGACGAGCTGGAGCCGCTCGTTGTGGCGGTACGTCGTGCTGCGGCCGAGGGAGTCGGTGTACCGCGTGGTGCGTTCCTCCTCGTCATAGGCGATGACACAGTTCAGTACGGAGTCCACGCCGGTGCCCCTGACGACCCGGTCGAAGGTGTCGTACTCGTAGCGGTACCAGTCCCCGGTGCGGTCGGTCCAGGAGGTGATCCGGTCCTCGCCGTCGTAGGTCAACCTGTACGGCAGGCCACTGGAGTTGTAGATCTCGGTGAGGTGTCCGTCTTTGTAGCCGTATCCCACCAGGGGGGTCGGCTCACCATCGGAGCGGCGAAGCCCGAGCCCCGTCACACGCACGCCGTCCGCCTCGACGATCACGTGGTAGCCGCCGGAGTGCCGCATGGCGGTCGGGGTGCCGGAGGCGTCGTAGTCGAAGTCGACACGGTTCCCGTTGCGGTCCGAGACGGCCGTAACGGGAAGTGTGAAGGCGGTGTCGTGCCGCTGGTTCCGGCCGACCGGGGCGAAGTGCCGGGTCAGACCCGTCCTCGGGTCGGTGATGTGCCTGGCGCCCGGCCGCTCGCGGTCCCAGGCCAGGGGCCACCGCGGGCCTTCCGCCGGCATGACGGCGTCCGCGCCGACCGGTACGGGATAGACCAGGATCATCCCGTCCTCTGTCGCGAACAGCACGCCCTCGTCGTCGAGTTCCAGGCGCTGGTCCAGCGTGGATGCCCACGAGGGCCCGAACCAGCGCCCCCAGCGGTAGGTCGACACATGAGTTCGCGCCACACCCAGACGCAGCACTCCCTGGAGGAGGACGTCCGTCTGCGTCATGAGCATCTCGCCGGAGACCATGTCGACGGGGTCGCCGTTCTTGCACCGGCCCTTGGCGGGCTTGCCGGCGGCCACCGCGTCGTCCGCGCCCCTGCGCAGCCCGTTCTTCAGGCCCTTGACCATGCCTTTGAGGCCCAGTTTGCCCAGCGACCTCAGCCCCTTGGCGAGACCCCCGAGCGTGGTCAGGCCCTTCATGGCGGGTATGCAGTCCAGCGCGGCGAACGCCACATCCCACAGCGACGCCTGCCCCTTGGCGTACTTGCTCAAGGTGTCCGCGAGGACGACCAGTGCGGCGATCAGCACGATCGTCCCGAGAATCGGCCCACCGATGATCATCGCGATGATTCCCAGGACGGCGACAACCACTTTGCAGACGGCGACGATGGTGTCCCAGTTGTCGACGAACCAGTCCCCGACCTCCTCGTACCACTTACGGTTCCGGATCCCCGCGTCGGACGCATCATCGATCTTGCGCTTCGCCTCACCCGCCGCGTCCTCACGCATCTGACGGGCATCCGCGGCCATCTTCTTCGCCGCGTCCAACACGCTCTGCTCCGACGTCACATCCGACTGAGCCGACGTGTGCGCAGCCTTGGCACTTTGCGCGTCCCGCGTCGCCGCACGCACCTTCGCCTCGTCCGGCTTCGGCACATCTTGCCCGCGCCCTTGTCCTCCTTGTACTTCTCGGCTTCCTTGTTGGCGCGAGCAACCCACGAATCGGCCGACGAGAGACGGGACTTGGCGGAGGACAGATCGGCCCGGGCCTCCCGCCCGTCGGCCAGGGCCTTGTCCGCGAGGGCCTGCGCACGCTCCAGCTTCGGCCAGTACGCCGCCAGCGCGTCACCCGCCAGGTCGTACGACTTCTTCAGCTTCCGCAAATTCTTCGGCACACCCGAGAACTCGTCCCGGAACACCTCTGCGGTCCTGCCCGCCATCGTCAGGACAGCGTCTTCCTCCGCCATCCCCTTCACCAACCGCAACGCGTCCTGCACGTCATCGGCGAAGTCGTGCAGGCGAGCTGCTGCGCCGCCTCGAAAGGCACTCCGACCTCACCCCTGGGCGAACGGCGAAGGCGCGTACGGACTGCCGCCGTTCGGCCAACGCTCGAATGAGGAAACCAGTGCCGTGCCGCAGGCGCCACAGACCATTCCCTGCAGCAGGAGAGCCTGGGCGACATCGCCGAGAACAGACCGCATGTCTTGCGGCATGGCAGCCGCGGCACTGAAGCGGCTGAGCAGGCTGCCGCCTCGGCGCAGGTGAACCTCGGCTGACCACCAGGGTTGTTGTGCTCCCAGGAGAGGCCAGCCTCCAGGTCCGCATCGACGAAATCCTACCCGGGGCTACCCTCAGCGTGAGGCTCAAAGGCCTCACGTTCAAGGACGAAGCAGCGAGCAGCTCTGTCGGCGCGGACACCTGAGACTCGACACGACTCGGGACTCCCTGCGACCAGAATCTGAACCTCCGAGTCTCCGTACGCAGGAGCTTCGTCACACACAGCCAGGCTATCGCCGCACCCTGGGCATCCCCAGTCCTATCCACGAGATGATCTCCCGCTGGATCTCGTTGTTCCCGCCTCCGAAGGTGAAGATCACCGCCGACCGGTAGCCGCGTTCGAGTTCGCCGTGCAGGACGGCTCCGGCGGAGCCCTCCTTGAGGACGCCGGGGGCCGCGACGATCTCCATCAGCCAGGCGTACGCGTCCCGGCGCGCCTCGGAGCCGTACACCTTGACGGCGGAGGCGTCCTGCGGGGTGAGCGTGCCCTCCTGGACGGCGTTCACCATCCGCCAGTTGAGGAGTTTCATGGCGTCCAGTCTGGTGTGCGTCCGGGCGAGGAGGCGGCGCACCCACGGCAGGTCGACGACGCGGCGGCCGTCGGCGAGTTTGGTCTCCATCGCCCAGCGCTGGACGTCGTGCAGGGCGCGGACGGCCATGGTGCCGTGCGCGGCGAGGGTGACGCGCTCGTGGTTGAGCTGGTTGGTGATCAGCCGCCAGCCCTTGTTCTCCTCGCCGACCCGGCGCGTGGCCGGGACGCGGATGTTCTCGTAGTAGCTCGCGGTGGTGTCGTGCGAGGCGAGCGTGTTGATGATGGTGCACGAGTAGCCGGGGTCGGAGGTCGGTACGAGGAGCATGGTGATGCCCTTGTGGGGCGGGGCGTCCGGATCGGTGCGGACGGCGAGCCACACCCAGTCGGCCGTGTCGCCGTTGGTGGTCCAGATCTTCTGCCCGTTGACGACGTAGTGGCCGGTCTCCTCGTCGCCTTCCCGGACGGCCTTGGTCCGGAGCGCGGCGAGGTCCGTCCCGGCGTCGGGCTCGCTGTAGCCGATCGCGAAGTCGAGCTCGCCGGAGAGGATCTTCGGCAGGAAGTACGACTTCTGCTCCTCCGTACCGAACTGCATGATCGTCGGTCCGACGGTGTTGAGCGCCATCAGCGGCAGCGGTACCCCTGCCTGGGCGGCCTCGTCGAAGAAGATGAACTGCTCCATCGGGCTCAGGCCCCGCCCGCCGTACTCCTTGGGCCAGCCCACCCCCAGCCGGCCGTCGGCGCCGAGCCGGCGGATCGTCTCGCGGTAGAACCGCTTCTGCGCCGCCGGGTCGCCGTACCGCGCGTAGGCGTTGTCCGGTACCAACTCGGCGAAGTAGACCCGTAGTTCGGTGCGCAACCGCTGCTGCTCCGGCGTGTATTCGAGATGCACGGCGCCTCCTGCCTCCCCGAGCCCGACCTGACGGCGCACACCGTAGAACGTGTTTCAGAAATTGGGAATGCAGATGACGCGGACGCCTGTTCCGCGGTGCATGGGCGGGTGCGGCCGCCGACGCGAGGGGGCGGGGTCCGGTCGACCGGACTCGTCGACCGACTCCTTGGCGACGGCCCGCAGCTCGTCGTCCAGAGCCCGTTCCTCAATGCCGTCGAAGATCACGAACGGG